>JAYUCD010000182.1:0-6303 GCA_043740515.1 Bdellovibrio sp.
TCGCCCCAGTTCTTTACCAACAAAATATTCGTAGCCCATTCGAGAACCCAAGCTTGTATCTTTCGCATAGGGGCTTGTCATTTGAGCCGATGCATGAACAGAAAAAAGAGAGGCTAACAGGAGCGAGATCCATGATTTCATTCCTAGATTCTATAAAATTCCAGGACATCTCTAAAGCCCAGTGAAGTCTGGTTGAGTCAGTTTTGGACCTAAGTCATTTTAAAGGTGATCGACTCACTTCATTTCTCGTTGAGCTTGTCGCGAAAAGCTTGCAAGGAAGTCTCCAGGCTCTTTCCTGAATACTGACTTTCACAGAAGTCTCGAGCCCTCTGGCAAGCTTGATCAAACTCTGTTTGGCTCCATTGAAGCCAGCTTTGCAAAGTTTCCAAGTATTGAGCCTCATCACTGAGAGAAATCGCTCGACCTGCACCCACTGGATTCACGCCACTCCACGGGGTCCGATCACTGATCAGAACCGGCCTTCCGAGGGCCAAAGTCTCAAGGATCGAGTGCCCAAAATTTTCGCTCGATGACGGCAGAATCAAAGCATGGTGAGCCAGAATCAAAGCCGAGATCTCCTCGGGTTTTGCAAAACCCCGATAAGACACTTGGCTTTCCATTTTTTTTTCTTTGATGAAATTTTGGCATTTTTCCCAATAAGCCAAGCCATGGTCATCCGTCCAAACTCCAAAAATACTCAAGTGGACAGCTGGAGTATTTGAAATCATTTCCAAGATTCGATGGAGGTTTTTAATGGGGTGAATGCGGGCAAGAAAAAATAATTTAAGCTCGCCTGCTTTTTTCGCAAGCGAAACCTGGCTTTTTTCCAAATGATTTCGCATCTCGGGTAAAATCATTGTCTGTTCATCACTTAAGTTTAACAGGCTCACAGCTTCTTGTTTTTCAAGTTCAGAAGAAAAAATAAACTGAACTTTTCGTCTCCATAGCCAGGATGTGAGGGCCAACAAAATTTTCTTTTTTCCTGATTTTATTTTAAGAGCTTCCGGCATGAGCTCGCCTCTGGGGGCACAGTGAATTCGCGTCTTGGAGAACTGTGCGAGTATCAGCCAAAAGAGCGAATAGCGAGGCGAAAAAAAACTGTTCAAGATCAAATGATTCGGTAAAAATTGGCGATAAAAGCGAAGCCACTTCTTCATTTGCCCGTCGCTCTGAGAACTATAATAAACATGATAATTTTGTCGCTGATTCAGTTGATCAAGCAGCACGTCCGAAAAAGCCTCAGCAGACTGAAAATCAAAAGCTCGAGTCAAGACTTGAACCTCATAGGTTTGGCCGAGAGCCGATGCCCAGGCTTCAATGGTGCGAAGCGGACCACCAGCTTTCACCGCTGGAGGAAAATAATCACAAGTGATAAGAATTTTTTGTTTCATCTGTTCCAAAATAAACCAGCCCCACTAGAATGCTGTAGATCAAACCGAAGTGGATCGAAAGCTCTTCCGAGTGAACTGAGAAATCAATCAGCCATGCAATGTAGGCTGCTAAAATATAAATGTTCTTGTGGTCTCCGAACCGCTTTTGACTGGAAATAAAATAGACCACAGGAAAAAGAAGAAAGATCGCAAGAATCAGTAAGCCGATCAGACCACAAGAATAAAGAACGTAGAGATAGAGGCTTAGAAAACTCGAGGTCGCAGTAGCTCCAGTATCTTGCGAAAATGCAATGTTAGCATTTCCCAAGCCAACTCCAAAAAAAGTAAAGGGATTTTTTTCGGCATAGATGTAAACGTAATCTCGATTTGAAGACTTCAGTCCCTTGTCAAAAAGAATCGGCTCGACCCGGGTCCAAAGAACTTCTACCAAAGATACAGGCTTACCGGAATCTTTTCCGCCGCCAACCAAAAGGCTGAAGGCGATCAGTGCCACAGCAATGGCCGAAGCGATTTTGAAAGGCTGAAGCCAGTATTGAAGATCTCGTCGCATGTTGAAAAGAAATGCAAAGACAAGCCCCCCCAGAAATGCAGAAATCCCACTCACGCTACCAGTCAATAGAAAACAAGCCGAGAGAAGCATACTTCGCCAATTCAAAATTCTTTCATATCGCCACATCGATAAAAATAAGGGCAGCAGTAACCACTCGGCAAAGTGACTGGGCTCTCTGAAGGGGCCCATTGCCCTGTGGAATGCATAACTGAAGGAAACCGCCTGCTCTTCGCCTGAGGTTCCGATTCGAGTTCGAGGAAATTCTGGCCAGCCATTCAATTGAGCCAGATAAACATAAATTGAATAAATGCCCACCCAGACAGCCAGCTGAATGGTAAAATCGACAATACGGAGTGAGTAACCTTTTTCCTGTAGCCAAAAAATCAAAGTGACGGTTGCCGCAAATGTGAGAAAAGTTAAAAACCGAAGTCCGACGTAAGATCCATAACCGACCGTCGCTTTTCCTGGAAGGTTGCCAGGAATTCCCTTGAACAAAGTCATGGAAAAATAATTGAGCACAAGCCAAACGAAGAAAATCGCGAAAATTCGCAAGCCCGGCACCATATGAAATTTCGAATTAAAGGCAAAGATCGAAAAAACCAAAACAATCAGTGCATTGGCAAACCAGGTGAGAGGAACAGGACCAACTGCATAGGCCTGAAGGGCATTTAAAATAAAACAAAGCCCGACTGCTTTGAATAAAAAATTTCCCACTGCTTGATTTATCATCCTATAATCATAGCCAAGCTTTCTTCGTTTGAATAGTTGACGTAGGTCCCGAGTGGCAAAAAAAGTTTTGATTGTCTCAGCTCATTTTTATCCCGAAAACTTTCGCATCAACGATGTGGCCTTGGATCTGTCGCATAAAGGTTACCAAGTCGAGGTCCTAACTGGCTTCCCAGACTATCCTCACCGAAAAAATTTTTTAAATTTCCCCGATGAAAAAGACAGTCATTGGAATGGAATTCGCATCCATCGCTTTCGCAGTATTTCCCGTGGCGATGGCGGCTCTCTTCGCAGAGTATTAAACTATCTCAGTTTTATTTTTGCTTGTGCTGTTGCTGGCTTGACCCGAAATTTACAGAAACCAGATGTGATCATCGTCTGGGCTAGTTCTCCGATCACGGTTGCGATCCCCGCCATCTGGCTGAAAAAGAAATTCAGAGCGCCCTTGGCAATCTGGGTGCAAGACCTTTGGCCCGAAACTTTGCAAGAGCTGGGAATTTTAAAAAACTCCTGGCCGTTGGCTTGGATGGGCGGAATCGTTCGCTGGATTTACAAGAATTGCGACCTGGTGTGGGCCCAGTCCGATGGCTTTCGTCAATCCATTCAAGCTTGGCTCAAAGATACGAAAAAAATCAAAGTCCTCTACAATTGGGGCGATGAATTGGTTTTTCAGAGCAGCCGGATTGAACTTGATTCAGACTCACGATTCAAAATTCTTTTCGCTGGCAACCTCGGAAAGGTACAGTGCCTGAAAGAACAATTGGAGGTTGTTGAAAAGTTAAAAGAAGAAGCCATTTTATGGACATGGATCGGCGGCGGCTCAGAAGAAAAATGGCTCCGAGATGAAATCAAAAAACGCAATTTGGAAAAATCCGCCCAAGTGCTCGAGCGAGTTCCCGCTGCAGTTGTTCAAAATTATGGCAACTGGGCAGATGCCTTGGTTGTCGCACTTCAGACAGGTCCAGCTCTCTCTCAGACCATTCCTTCAAAACTGCAAACTTATTTGCTCTGGAAAAAACCTGTTTTGGGAATGATCAACGGCGAGGCAGCAAGGATCATCCGGGAAGCAAAGTGTGGGATTGCTTTCGATCCCACCGAGACCGAAGCCTTTGCAAGCGCTTTGCAAAAATTTATCAGGACTAGCCCCAAAGATCTACAGACCTACGGAGAGAATGGTCAGGCCTACTATCATGCTCATTTTTCAAAACGCCAAATTCTTGATAGACTGGAGGCTCATCTTGTTTCTCTGATGGAGAGTAAATGAAAGTTGCAGTTCTCGGCGCTACCGGCATGCTCGGCCACCAAGTTTATCTCAAGGCTCGAGATGAAGGCCATCAAACTTTTGCTTTGATTCGAAAATCCAAAGCCCAAGTGAGCTCCTATGGTTTTTTTTCAGACAATGATCTCGTACCACAGATTGATTTTCTCGACTCAGATCTTCTGTTCAGAACTTTAGTCTCACTCCAACCGGATGTGGTGATCAACTGCTCAGGTGTGACCACTCGAAAGTTAAAACGAAGCGACATAGCTCAGGTGATTGAAATGAATTCGGTGCTACCGCAGAAATTGGCGCTGTGGTGTGAGCAACAGAGATGCCGTTTTTTTCATATCAGCACTGACTGCGTCTTTGATGGCAAATCAGCACCTTACTTGGAATCCACTCCCTTCACGGCGAAGGATCTCTACGGAATGTCCAAAGCTCTGGGCGAAGTCAAAGATTCACCCAACACATTGACCTTGCGATGCTCAATTTTCGGACCCGAGCTCGAAGCCAAAACGGAATTGTTTGAATGGCTTCGTTCTCAAGCTGGCAAAGAGGTTCAAGGATTTTCCAATGTGATTTATTCCGGCGTCAGCACTCTTTTTCTGGCTTCGACATTGATACAGCTGCTACGTGATTTTCCGAATTTGCACGGACTTTATCAGGTCGCTTCGGAACCTATTTCTAAGTTTGAACTTTTGGAAATGATCCAAAGTGAGTTTGCACTCAAAATTCAGGTCCTTGAAAACAAAGAGGCGATCTCAAATAAAACCTTAGTCTCCCAGGCTTTTGAAAAGGCAACGGGCATCAAACCCCCTTCTTGGACACATCAGATTCAACAGATTTTAAAACAAGAAACTTTACTGCAACATGAATTGAGGCGCGCATGATTTTAAAAGGAAAGACGATTCTCGTCACCGGCGGAACAGGCTCTATGGGAAAAACTTTCGTTCGCCGCGCCCTTTCTGGAGAATTTGGACTGCCGAAAAAGCTGATAGTCTTCTCGAGAGACGAAGCCAAACAGCACTTTATGCGAGTCGATTATTTGGAAAAAAAATCGCCGACGGACGAGGTGATTTATCGAAATTTTGAAAATATTCTCGAGTTTCGAATTGCCGACGTTCGAAGTTATCCCGATGTGGTGGCCGCTCTCCACGGAGTTGATATTGTCATCAATGCAGCAGCTCTCAAACAAGTTCCCGCTTGTGAATATTTTCCACATCAAGCGGTGCTCACCAACTGCATCGGCGTGCAAAATATCGTGCAAGCCATTGTTGAGCATCAATTCCCTGTGCAAACAGTCGTCGGGGTCAGCACGGACAAGGCCTGCAAACCGGTCAATGTGATGGGAATGACCAAAGCCATTCAAGAAAAGATTTTCATTGCTGCCAATATTTCAGCACCCAAAACAAAATTTATCTGCGTTCGGTATGGGAACGTTTTGGCCTCTCGAGGTTCGGTCATCCCGCTTTTTCATGAACAGATTCGGCATGGCCATGAAGTGACGATCACTCATGAGGACATGACTCGCTTTTTGTTGAGTCTCGATCAAGCTGTCGATACGGTGATGGCGGCAATTCAACATGCACACCCAGGGGACACTTTCATTCCAATCGTTGGTTCTTCGAATATGGTCAATGTTGCCAAGGCCTTGATTGAAGATCGCAAAATTCCAATTAAAATTACAGGCATTCGCCCGGGCGAAAAAATGCATGAAGCCTTGATTTCCTGGGAAGAGTCTTTTCGAACTTATCGAAATGAAAGCTATTATGTCATTCAACCACTCTTGCCAGAGCTCCTCAAAAATCAGCCGAAACGAAGTCGGGATCTGGTCAACGAATACTCTTCTGAGCATTATGTGATGAATCTCGAAGACACAAAAAAACTTCTGCAGCAGCATCAGCTTTTGATCAATCAAAATGTACAGCAAAACGAATTGAAAGAAATGATTCGGTAATCTATGCGAAAAGTTTTGACCTTCGTTGGGACCCGACCGGAATTGATCAAGCTTTGTTTGGTCATCCGTGAAATGGATCAGGCCTTCCATCATGTTCTCGTTCACACGGGTCAAAACTACGATTATGAATTGAATGAAATCTTTTTTAAAGACTTACAAATCCGAAAGCCTAATTTTTTTCTCAACTGTGCCCAGAGCACCGCCATCGAGACGATTGCTAAAGTTCTCGTCGAGGGTGATAAAATCCTGGCGCAAGAAAACCCTGATGCCATTTTGCTCTACGGTGACACGAACTCATGCCTTGTAGCTCTTGCCGCTAAAAAAAGAAAGATTCCCATCTTTCATATGGAAGCCGGCAATCGTTGTTTTGATCTCAGGGTGCCAGAAGAAATCAACCGTAAAATCATTGATCATCTGA
>JAYUCD010000183.1:0-2565 GCA_043740515.1 Bdellovibrio sp.
TCTGTGTCGTTGACGTTCATCTGACAACCGTAAGTTGAAATATAAACGCCTCGTCCGCGACCTGTTGAAGCTGGTTTCGCTGTCATAACTGGCTTTGAATTTATCTCTGCATCTAAAGCCAAAAAACAGCCTCGTTTTCATTGGGTTTTGGAAAAGTTTTCACGTTGTGTCAAAGTCGCCTCTGAGGTATAGAGGAAGCCACTTTCGAAGTCAAACTTAAGCCCAAAGGATTTTATGTCTCCCCGCCGAGCTAGCTCTAAAAAGTGGACCACCTTTCCGCCCGAATTTATCGATCAAGTCACCGGTGTTTTTAAAGAAACTTTTGCTCAATCCTTGAATGATTCGACGTTGATTGTGGATGGTCGAATTTACCCAGAAGAACTCGTGCTGCGCGTCGGAGTTCGCGAAAAAGGGCGTTTAAAACAGTCCAACTTTGAGGTGTCGACAGACTACGAAGCTGACGTGCCTGAGTCCCTGGACCGCATCCACTGCTTGGTCGATGTTGCGGCTTCGATGATGCTTGAATTTTTCGAATCTGAGGGTGAATCAGAATTCCCTTTTGTATGGAAAGAATATCCTTATAAAGGAAAACCCATTTACCTACAAATCAACGCTGAAAATACGGACCTTGAAGCTCAGGCCAATGCATTTTTAGGAGTTTCCGCTGAAGAATTGCTTAATGAAGAGACCTCTTCTGAAGATGCCCTGGACCGAGCCGAGCCAGATCAACTTCACTAATCTACCTGTTTCAATTGACAGAATCGACAGTCCAAAAAATACTTTAGGAATGAAAGTAACGCCTCATCTTGAAAAAGACCGCGAAGCTTGGGCTTGCGAGCAAATGTTCGTCGGGACTAACTTTGTCGGAACACTTTGGGCGGCCTGTTTAACTCTTGCCTTTCTTTTTCAAGAACAACGAGTTCCGCAACTTCTTTCCACCCTCTTTTTGCTAAGTATGATCCTCAGCCTTTTTATTCGAGCTTGGACTAAAAATATCAGATTCGCTGTTCACTGCCAGGGCTTTGCATTTTATTTTTATATCGTTGGACTCATGTCAATCTCGGGTGGAATTCTAAGCCCTGCTCTGATTTGGTTACCACTTATTATTTACTATATTTACCCTCTGCTCGGAAAAAAATGGTCTTTCTTTTGGGTGGGTCTTTGGACTTTAACAAATATTATTTTTTGGAAATCCGGTTCCACCGGTTGGCTTCCTGTCAACTTTCTATCTATTGAGGCTCAGCGAAATTTTTCAGTTTTGTCGGTCGTTTTTATGCTGCCGCTTGGATTTTGGCTTTATTCGATCCATCGAAAAACTTTTGACCATTTCCGGGAAACTAGTCAAAAGCAGCGAATGGAAATCTCGCATCTTTTACATGTGATTTCACACGACATCAGGTCACCTCTTCAAATAATTCAGTCCTACACTCATCTTCTAAAAGAGGACACGGGCGAAAAAAAATTAGCTTTCATAGCGCCGATTGAAAAATCAGTCTTGCGGATCGCGGCCCTCCTGGGGCAAGTCCGCGATTACGAAAATTTAATTTCCGCTAAAGAGCCCATCGCGCTCGAATCGGTGGATCTACGTGATGTGGTTGAAGAGACAATCCATAGTAACCAACTGCACTTTTCCGATAAGAATATTTTAGTCACAGTTGGTTTTGAAGCTTCAACATACAATATTTTATCTAACCGTGGGGCCCTTGTGGAGCATATTCTTAGTAATATTTTAAACAATGCTTTCAAGTTCACCTTGCCCCATGGATGTATCAAAATTTCTGCAAAAAAAGAGAAAGAGACAGTGATCTTAACGATTCGAGATGATGGTATTGGAATTCCAAACAATCTTTTACAAAACATTTTTGATTTTTCTAGAAAGACATCACGGCCAGGAACTGCAGGAGAAAAAGGTTCAGGTTTTGGCCTTCCGATTGCAAAACTTTTTCTGGATCAAATGAATGTGCCGGTCGAACTCCAAAGTTGGACTGAAACTGGGACTGAAGCAAGTCCCTTAAATTCTCAAGGGACCGAACTCAAATTAACCTTCAAATTAGCAGAGTGATTCTTAAAATTCTTCGTCATCTACGGCCGCGGACTCACCGATGCCGCGCACTTCGTCGATATAGGTCTGAGAATCTTCTTCAAATTCATTATCAAGACCCGCTTCATCAATTTCCAGCTCTTGAATAGCTCCTACGAAATCTTTTTCAGTGCGAAGATCGCGAAGAATCATTTCTAAGAATTTGTCAGGGTATCTACCTGTGCAAGCAACTCCGGATTCGAACGCAACACGTCGTACTTGTCGCGAGTCTGGTGATGCACGAACCGAGCCAGGTCGGAAATTTGGGCAGACGGCGACAGCAGCTTCGCCGTGGCAGGAAGGAGATCCTGCACGGTTGCGTCGTGGCGGCCCTTCTCCGTGCGCCATCCGAGGGTGCCCCGGGTGTCATTGTTATCCCAGGCCAGTACGCCGGTGCCGCCGTGACGCGCAAACACAGCGGCGAGCATCGCCGTGGTAACGGTTTTGCCGACGCCACCCTTGCCGTTGACGACGGCAATTTTTCG
>JAYUCD010000184.1:0-14962 GCA_043740515.1 Bdellovibrio sp.
GGCAGACCACCGAAGACCCCAGAAGCATGGAGGGAAAATATTCAGCTTGTCAGCTAATTATGAACTTTGATAGTGGTACAAAAATTCCCGGCCGGTCAAACGAGAAATCAAATCTCCGCAGAGTCCCTTCCCTTACGCAAATACGAGGTGGTATGGGCTTAACTGAACGGCATTAAGTCACTACGCTGTGTATATTCTGGACAGGCATGAAATGGCTTCAAAAAAAACGCTAATTTGCTCCTAATTTCGTGTACTTAGTCGGGCCTGGACCTTGCTAACCTGAAGCTTAGATCTCATCTCAGAAAGTTGTGAATGAATCATCTGACCAAAGCTCTTCTCGTGCTCAATCTCGGTCTCTTCTTGGTGGCTCCAACTTGCGTTTCACGTAAGGTTGATCGCGGTTCCAAATCGATGGATCAGTATTGGGCAGAAACAGGTCTCAGTCCCAAGGAACTGGAAGCTCTTCTGGCGCCGGAATCTTGCCAAGTTTCGCAACTGAATTTCTTGGCTTGCGTAAACGCGATTGAGCAAATGGGTGAGCGCTATTCGATGATTTTGAATCCGCAAGGACAACTGCAAAAAATACGAAGCGAAGACATGGAACGACGAGTGACAGAGAAAAAAGATCTGACACCATGGGGTTCTCTCTTCGAAGAAATGAGAACGCAAATCTCATTTATCGATCTGTTTCACTCACTGTTAGAAAAAAATGTGGCAGCCGCAGAAAAATCAGCGGTCATCGCTAGCGGAATCAACGGCTTTGTTTCGATTTACAAAGACCCACATACTTATTTGATGCCAGTTGCGATGTATGAAGAAGTTGTTTCAATCAGCGAAAGTCGAAATACCAATGCGGGATTTATCGCACGCCGAAATCAGCAAGAATTGATCGTTCGTAAGGTTTATGAGGGATCACCTGCGCAAATGGCTGGATTGAAACGCGGTGACCGAATCCTCAGTCTGAACGGCGAAAAAATATCTTCGCTTTTGAATTCTCGAATCAATGAGCTCGTCCGAATGAAAGACATTCAACGCCTGGGATTGAAAATTTTGAGAAATAATGAAAGTGAAGGCAAATACCTCGAGATTTTGCGCGCCGAGACCGTTTATCCGAGCGTGGTGTCGCGTCTGCTTGAAGGGCAAAAACGAATTGGGTTGGTAACCATTCATAAGTTTTCAAAAAATATTTGTGATTTGACTCGAAAACATTTGATAGCTTTGAAAGAACAAAATATTCAAGGCTTGCTGCTTGATTTGAGAGACAATCCGGGTGGTCAAGTGGAAGAGGCAGCTTGTATTGCTAATTTCTTCTTGGCCAAGGGAACAATTATTTTTGAAACAAGGTATTTGGATGCCTCTAAGCCAAGTGAAAGATATATCGCTGAGAACGAGCCGATCTTCCAAGGTCCGCTTGGCATTCTTATCAACAGCGGTTCGGCCTCTGCTTCTGAAATCGTTGCGGGAGCTTTGAGAGATTTGAATCGTGCGAAATTGATTGGCGAAAGAACATTCGGCAAAGGCTCTTTCCAAGATGGACGAGTGTGGGGACCCAACTCGAAGATCGCACTTTTTGAAACTCAAGGTTTTTATTATTTTCCGTCAGGATGGACTCCTCAGCTCAGTGGTCTTCAGCCAGATGTTCAGGTAAACTTCAATTTGGCAGATCTGCGAGAAGAAGAATTGTATTTGAATCCATTGGTGCCAACTGACTCTTGGTCAGGGCCACAAACTTTATCATGGTTGAACGAAAAAGAATGTGATGATGCTTTGCCGTCGAGTCTCATGCCTTTTGCCAGCATCAATTCGGCAGAAGATCCTCAACTGCAAAAAGCTCAAGTTATTATTTCTTGTGGGGGGAAAAATGGTCGAAACGGATCTCTTTAACTCCCGATTCATTTGCGCTAAAAGATCCTCGGATCGATTGATGCTTGTTCTTCACGGAAAAGGAGATTCACTGAGACCTTTTCTAGGATTTGATGAAGAGCTGCAGATTCCGCAAATGAATTATTTGCTGCTCAATGCGCCGAAAAAATATCTCGGTGGTTACTCGTGGTATGGAGAGCCTCCCTATCAAAAGCAAGGCGTGCTTCGGATCCGCGCCAAGATGCTTCAACTGCTCGCGGATTTGGAAGCTCAAGGTTGGAAGCCAGAAAATATTTTTTTACTGGGTTTTTCTCAAGGCTGCCTGGTCAGTGCCGATGTAGCTCTTCACTATCCGAGGAAATTGGGTGGGCTGGTGGGGATCAGCGGTTATTTTCATTTCTTTCCAAGATGGAAACGAAATTTAAAAATGAATCGAGCGACACCTTGGCTTTTGACTCACGGACATCAGGATGAGATTCTGCCCTTAGCAGAGACGAAGTTTGGCGTTCAAAAGTTGCGGTCGGCTGGCCTCAAAGTCGAATTCGTGGAATCCAATAAGAATCATGTGTTTGAAGAAAAAGAGTTCCCGATCATTCGGAAATGGGTTCAGGACAAAATTTCGTTTTAAATATCTTCGCTGTGATCGCTAACTAAATTCATCAGCTTTGAATACACATCGGGCCGAACCACGAGACGTGGCTTTTGTTGTTGGAATCGTGACAGTTCGACCTCTGGTAAACCCAAATTTGCAAAAATTAGCTGATCGATCAGTGCTTGAACCTGGGAGAACTCCATTCCCTTTTTCACTTGGCTGATAATTTCAAATACGATTTGAATCAAAGCATTGCCGGTGATTCGATCTTCACGGTTGATGGTTTGCGCTCGATCAGTAATTCCTTTGAGAATCGATGAGGGTTTCTGTGCTCCAGCCGCAGCAATCAGAAGCTGCTTGTAAAGAGACTGAAAGTTTTGAATGTGCTGGCTGTGTTTACTGCGAAGTTTGGTGTCTTGGTTTTTTGCAAACGAAGATAAAATCGTTTTGTAGAATTCTTTCTCGTTGAGACTGACATCAACTCCATTTTTTAAATAAAAGGAAGGAAGTGATTTCAAAATCGCTCGCATATTGAACAGCGGGGGATGATTGACGCCATCTGGAACTTTTTCAAGTTTCCCACTGATTTTTGCCTTTTCAAAGTAAGAGTGTTCACGATCAAATTGTTCAAATAGCTTTGGAAATTTCAAAATATTTTCGCGCTGATCCTTGTGAAAGCCCATCCGGTAAAGCATTCGATGCGCCCGGTGATAGGAAAACAATTGATTGAACTTGAGCAGGGTCGGATGCTTGGCGAAACTTTTTAGAGGCTTCTTTTTTCCAGTTTTCAAATAGTCAGCAATTTGCACGAACACTTGAAGCATCAGGCGAGCTTTGCTTCTCTGCTCGTTGAGGTTGGTTGAGAATCTTTCAACGTCATCGTAGCGATACTGGTCGTGACGTAAACCAAATTGCCGAACACTCCCATAGTCAATGATGCCGGCATCTGCTAAAACATTGTCGCCGTCCCAGTCGAGCCATGCAAAAATATAATCAATATCTAATTTGGCAGTGAATTCAGCGAAAGATTTGCAAATCTCTTCGGCCATGAAATCATATCTCGAAGGGCCTCGGCCTTTGCTTTTCCAGACTCCATTTTCAACCTGACGGTTCATCAGATAATCCATACTTTTCTTTAAATCATCGAGGCGATTTTGTTTCAGGTACATGAATATGTGAGCGGGTCGAAGCAAGTTTGGAGCAGCTCTGACTCCGATGCCATAACCTTTTCCAAGATCAATCACGCAGAGAACTCGCTCTGTTTTTATTCCTTGCAAGTGCATGAGTTCCGCCATGATCGTCGCTCCATAGAGCTCGTCAATTTCTGCCTGACCACATCCGTAGCCGAACTCGCCAACGCCGGTTCGCAAAGGCTTTTTGGCTTCGACAGCTCCAGGCGCAAGGCAAGTCACTCCAGTGCCTCTCGAGCTGACATCCCAGATTTGGCCTTTGTGTTCGACAATGCCATTCCAAATCCCTCGGCCGTCGCCAGAAGTTTTTCCCTGCTTGTTCGAGTGCTGAAGCTGCAGATAACGGGAGGCCATGTAGGGCTTCGGCTTGATAGTCTGAGGATTTATTTTTCTTTTTGAAAGTTCATCGTATTCGTTGATGATTTGGATCGAAAAAGTTTGCTGCAATTTATTTTTCAGTTCCTCGGTCAGCGTGTGAGGATGAGTGGCATCGATCAGTCCCATTTCTTTAGCCAAGACAAAGTTGAAATAAGCAATTTGACCATTTTGAAGTTCGCGGACTCGGTAAGGAACGAAGCCTTGAGGCACGACTTTCATCCAGGGATGACTTCCGTCCAATTGGTCAAAATTTTTATAGTGGGCCTCTGCCGTCTTGGCAGATAATTTAGAAGCGCTTGGACGGCTTTGAAGTGAACGTCTCAGGATCCTTCTCCTTAGCAACTGTTACACCACTGCGAATAGGTTACAGGTTCTATTCTACAATGACAATCTTGCGAACTATCGGAATTTCTTTGATGTTTCTGAATGAGACGGTGAAATTTTCGACTTAGGTCCATTCTCATCTGACCTTCGTCTGAGCTCCTCAATCCTAACTAGGGACTTCAAATTGGGTGGGTTATCATTGAGTCAATAGATTCAAAGGTTTAACTATGAGGTTCGTCTACATTTTAGAAGATGATTTAAAATTTCAAAAAGAAATCGTTGAATCAATTGCTTCGGTGGATCCGAAAATTCAAGTTCGAATTTTTCCTAAACTGGAAACCTTTGTTGAATGGGTTCGACACATGATGAAAACCGGGCCAGCCGCAATTACTGATGGCGGAATGGTTCCACCCTTTATCACTCCGATTCCACTTGAAGAAAATGAAACTCACAGCTTGGCGCTTGTGATTTCCAGAGTCGAATTTCTGGGCTTAGCTCAACTGAACCTCATTCGAAAAACAAAGGCTTTATTCATAGAGCGAAAAATCTGTACGGCTGAAGATCCAACAGCATTTGTCTTAACAGCTTTTGATAGTCCTGATTTCAAACGAAAAGAATTCGAGAACAAAGTCTTAACCAATGTTATTTTTAAGCCATTTGATCGCCTGATCTTGACTCAGCATTTGACTTTTGCCATCGATGGGCGTCATCCACCTTCGAAATACACCGTGACCAATCAAAAAACTACGGCGCTTGTCGAGTTGTTAAAAGACGTGGATTTAGAGAGCATTTCAGATATTGGAATTGTTACAAGAAGCGATCGGGCGATTGAAGCTGGTTCTGTGTCAAAATATTATGGACGATCCTTCATGTCCAATCGTCAGCGATCGCTTTTTGCGATTTGTAAGGGAAGTATTAAACACCCGACCATTCCTGATTCATTTCGTTGCGCCTTTACTTTTTTCTCAGCAGATCAAACTCAGATCACTAATCTCAGAAAATTTACTCGCGACAAGGCCATGAAAGATTTTGATTATGACTGGCTGCCAAAAGCCGCACCAAAAATTGCGGATTTTAATGTGATCTTACTAGACGAAGAAGAAGCTACTCCGTCGGGACTTCAAGGGATGATGGATAAGGCTTTCTCTTACATCCGAATTACAAGCTACGTCAGCTTTGCATCTTTCATGTCTGATTTGGATCCGTCTCGTGCTCTCGAGCAGAGGGATTCCAATTTAAAGGCGCTGGGCGGTGCAAATTCTGTCGTTCTCACTTTTGACATGAGTGGATCGAATTTCCTGAGCTTGGAATCAGATAAAAAAGATCTGCGAGAACTCTTTGGCATCCCATTGTCCGAATTGAAGGCTCGTTCCAATTGGTTCGCTACTGCAATGGGCGCTGATATGAGAGAGAAATTTCGTAAATATGTCCAGAGCGGAGCGCTAGGCACTGAGAATGTGCTGTCGCTGATTTTCAATGAAGTTCCCTTTGTCGTGCGTGTGATGGACGTCAAAAAAGAACCAGGCAAGTTCCATTTAACTATCGTCGAGCCAAGCAAAGCAGAGCAAGTGGGCTTTTACCAAACCAATACAAAACTGCAGAAGCCCATTCATTTAATTATCGCGAACCACCGACTATTTGGGGCCGGCGCTACAGAAAGATGGACTGAAATCAAAGAAACACTTAAGAAAAAATTCAACAATGATGTCATGGTCGTTGCCACGACGAAAAAAGATTTTAGCGATGCCGAAGAAAAAGCTCTTGCTGGAATTGTGCAAGATATTTTCTTTAAACCGATCGATCGGGTTTACTTTCTACAGAAAATCAAAACTCTCTTTCCTTATCTGATTGATAAAGCCGAGCGTGTGAACATTCGCGGAGTGGCCCATAGTGAGCAGATCAAATCGGTCAATCCCGTGATAGTGACTGAAATTTCCGAGGCTGGCTTCGTGATGAAATATTATCGCCCGATCAATTTGGGAAGTTTCCGCGAAATCGTTTTATGGCAACCCTATGAGATTGGCGCACCTGAGCTTCTTGCCACCTGCAATTATGTCGAAGAGGACAGTGCCCAAAAGGGAAGCTTTAAATGTCATTTTGTTTTTTTCGGCATCAACGATTATTTTTTAAAAGTAATTCGTGTTTGGATTCGAGATAATTACATCTTATCAAAAGAAAATCAGGGCTAAGCTAAGCTCAGCTCTTCGATTTTTCGTTCGAACTCCAAGGCGCAATTTTGGGAAGCATTAACATCCCCGGCAGAGCAAAGATAAAGCAAAGCCAGAAAAAAAGTTTCCAGCCTGTCTCGGCAACAATAAATCCTACCGAAGCGTTGACGAAAGTGCGAGGCACAGCCGCCAAGCTGGTGAACAGCGCAAACTGTGTCGCTGCATAGCGAGTGTCGGTGGTCTTTGCAATGTAGGCCACGAAGGCAGCCGTGCCCAGCCCGACTCCGAAAGCTTCAAAGCCAATCACGGACGCTAAAAGAATCTGATTTGCACCGGCTTGAGCAAGCCAAACAAAACCAAGGATGGCAACAGCCTGGGCGACTCCAAAAATCCAAAGAGCGCGATTGATCCCTAAGCGAATCATCCAAATACCACCAACAATTCCGCCCGAAATGCTGGCCCAAAAACCCGTGGTCTTGGCAATGGCTCCAATCTCAGTCAAAGAAAATCCAACGTCTAAATAAAATTTTGTGGCTAAGGCCGTGGCCATGCTGTCACCAAGTTTATAAAGAAAAATAAATCCGAGAATCCAAAGAGCTTCTTTCCAACCATTTCGGTTGATGAATTCTCGGAAGGGATGTGCCACAGCCTCACGCAGATTTTTTGGCGGCACTCCGTAAATAGCGGGCTCTTTGATCAGCAAAGTGCAAATCAACCCTGGCAACATGAAAGAGGCGGTGATCCAAAAGACCGATTGCCAACTCATCATGTCCGCTAAGATCAGCGAGAGTGATCCGGGAACCATGGCCGCGACCTTATAAGCATTGACGTGAACGGCGCTTCCCAGACCCTGCTCATTGTCCGGGAGCAATTCACGTCGATAAGCATCGATGACGATATCTTGGCTCGCCGACAGGAAAGCGACGAAAGTCGCCATGCCGGCGATCAGTGAAACTTGCGAGAGCGGATCGAGCAAGCCCATCAAGCCTATTGAGACAAAGAGGCAAGCTTGGGTCAATGCCATCCAACCGCGGCGTCGGCCCATTTTTCCAAAATGAAAGCGGTCCATCAAAGGCGACCAGAGAAATTTCCAGGTGTAAGGAAATTGAACAAGCGCAAATAAACCCAGCGCTTTGACATTCAGTCCTGATTTAGCCAGCCAGGCCTGAAGCAGGCTCAGCAAAATAAACAATGGCAAACCTGAACTGAAACCAAGAAATAAACAAATCACTGTCCGGCGATTCAAATAACTGTGCCAGCTTGGACTGATCACCGCGGGTTCGTCTCGCATCAAAGACCTTTACGCATTTTCCAAAGGAGATGACTGATGTAGGGGCGACGATTTTCACCCGTGGTCACCATCAAAAGCTTGGTGATTTTCAAATCGGTCGGGTCCGTGTAAAGTACAATCAGCATCTCTTGAATGAAATTTGTATTCAGAGTTATGTAGTTGTCCGTTCCCACGCCTAACTGAACTCCCTTTTTTTCCCACCAAGAAAAAGGATGATCTTTGTAGTCATCGAATTGGCCGGTCAATTTGTTGTTAGACGAGGGGAGTGAAACCAGTGACACGCCTTTTTGAATCAAGCGGTTCAAAACATCGTGCTGATAGTGTTCAACTTCTCGAGCCGTGTGAAATTTCGCTTTGACGAAATGGACTTGCTCGTCTTCATTCAATTTTTGACCTTTGAGAAGTTTATCCAATACCGGACGGTAATTTCGCCAGTCCAATTCCATGACCTCTTGATATTCGGGATCCTTAGCAGTCAGAGGCAGGCCCTCGTCGTTTTTCTGCATGGCCTTTTGCAAAAGCTTATGAAAATACAAATTGGGATTGATACCAAGAGAAAGGCCGTGCTCCAAGGTGTCGATGTGCCAAATGTTCATGGCATTGTCGACAGCTTGGATTCCCTTTTTCAAAGTGTGAAAAGTTTCACCATGATGCGAGCGAATTTTAAATCCGCGGTACTGGAGCTTGCGAAAGCCTTTTTGGAATTCATTGAAATGCTCTTTGCGGTAGAGGTCATTCTCACTGCCGACGGTATCGACATCTGTTAAGTGGGGCTGCAGATAAGGATACTTGTCGATCAATCGAACCAGTTCATCGATCTGAGCTTCAAAATGCTCTTTGCGCGTTTTGTATTTATTTGAATCAAAAAAGTTCGCCTCTTTTCGAAAAGACGGCGACAGAGTAAAATTAAAATCAGGATGAGCTTTCTGAAATCGTTTGAAGCCCTCATAAATTCCTAGGACCACATCCTCAGGCGAAACGTCATCAGATCCAGGAATTTGTTCAGTTGAACTCGAAGACGCGCGGCTCAAAGAAAATTTGAGGCGAATTTTCCCCACATTGAAATTCTGATAAAGCTCTTCGGCCATATGATAAGCGCTGTCTTCATGAGCTTTTCGATCAACCAAAATTAACTTCGGCAAATAAAGAATTCTGAGATAAGTCAAAAATCCTTCCGCCTCTTGCAAACGAATCAGATGATCGACATCAGCAACAGAACGAATTGGCCAAGCTTGAACACCATAAACTTCAGTGATCTTTTTTTTGTAAAGCTCCTGGTTGGGACCTTCGATCAATTTTTTCAATCGCGGATAAATAAATTCTGCCGTCATAGCGCCCGTCAGATGAATGTGCTCTTCCGAATACTTCAGTGGAAATTTTTTGAAAAACAAAAAAAGAGCTTCGCTCATGGGATGGGTCATGAGCTGATGAATTGGAATTTTATTTTGATGAAAATCTGACAGCAAAGCTCGGAAAGTTTGTACTTGCTGATGAGCCTGTGGATTGGACTTCTGCAAGCCACTTTCAGCAAGCAAATTCAAAGTATCTGAAAGAGAAATTCCATTTGTTTCACTGATGATTTCAGTTAACTTCTGAAGCAAGAGCTTTTTTGTTTCTGGTGAGTTCATTCAAAACAGATTATCGCTGGGACAAATACTTGTACATGACTTTGTGAGGTCCCACACCTGAGATCTCAAAGAGCGGCTCCAGAGTGAGCAGACCTAGCCCTTGGTAAAAGGGAAAGGCAACTTCCCGGGCATTGCACCACAAAAGATCAGAATTTGTCTTCTGCAATTCCAAAACCCCTTTTTCCATCAATTGAGTACCGATGCCTCGACGTTGAAAGTTTGGATCAGTAGCCATGCCTCGAAGGCGATAGGGGCGGGTCGCCGAAAGCCGCGCGAGCTCCTCTTCGTGAAAAGAAGAAATACCAACCAATTCATTTTGTATGTAGGCACCGAGATGAAAGGTATTCGGCAACTGATCTTCAGGATTTTTGATAGCTTCAAAGCTTGCGTTGGGTCTGAGTACCAGATGCCGCAAATTCCAAGTTTTCTCAGCCGTGATCATTTGAATTTCAATTGCTTGGCTCATGCGAAGAATATGACTCAGCCAGCTTTGTACTGCAAATACTGAAGCCACACCGAAGGAAATTTTCCAACTTTTGCATCCAGCTCTCGGGAAGGTAACCAAGAAGGCGCGAGCGGTTCCTTCAGCAATGGCATATTCGCAGTCGCCGGAGTGCGATTGGCTTTTCGTTGGTTGCAGTCTCGACAAGCTGTGACGACATTCGTCCAACTTTTTGGTCCTGCTTTCGAAACAGGAACCACATGATCCAAAGTTAAAACTTTGGGCGAGAGGTGACTGCCACAATATTGGCAGGTGAAATTATCTCGGATGTAAACATTTTCACGACAGAAGCGAACGGCTCCCAAAGAGCGCGGCCTCACATAGCGTTTCAATTTGAGAACAGATGGAACTTGGAAAGTCGCTTGCACGCTTCTCACAAAGAGATTGTGATGCTCAACGATTTCAACTTTATCTTGGAACCACAGCACCAAGGCCTTCTGCCTCGAGATGATTTTCATTGGTTCGTAGGTAGCGTTCAGCAGCAAAGAGCGGGCTGAGCGGACACGATGAAGAGCTTGAGGTCTTTCGGAATCAACCTGCATACCTCTATAGGATTGCCGCAAAACGAGGCATTTTCAAGTCGATTTCGCTTGATGAGACAGAATAAGAATGATTTATGGAAGCCTAAAAAGATTCTTTGGGAGGAACCATGAAAAAGCGTGTGATCAGTTTCAACTACACTTTAAAAGACACTCAAGGCCAGGTCCTGGATGCCTCAACTGACGCACCTTTGGCATTTCTCGAAGGGTCGGGCCAAATCATTCCTGCTCTCGAAGTCGAAATCAAAGGAATGTTGATCGGACAAAAAAAGAACGTCAAGCTCGCAGCGAAAGACGCTTATGGAGTGGTCGAGCCCAAAATGGTGATGGAAGTTCCAAAGAAAGAACTTTCACATCTCGAGGTTGAAGTCGGAGCTTTCCTGCAATTGCAATTGCAAGATCAAGTCAAAGTTGTACGAGTCACTTCAATCACTGACGAAGTTGTGACTTTGGATGGAAATCATCCTTTGGCAGGACAAGATTTGGAATTCGATGTTGAGCTCACAGATTCGCGTGAAGCGACCAATGAAGAATTAGCTCATGGTCACGCTCACGGTGCTGGCGGGCATCACCACTAAACAAAATATTGAGGACTCAAGTTTATGCCTTCATTTGATATTGTTTCCGAAGTGAATATGCAGGAAGTCGACAACGCCGTGAACCAAGCGGTCAAAGAGATCGAGCAGCGTTACGACTTTCGCGGCAGCAAGAGCGAAATCAAATGGGACAAAAAAGAAATGACTCTGATTGGTGATGACGAATACAAAATGGGAGCCATGAAAGACGTTCTGCAAAGTAAGATGCATCGCCGGGGCATCGATATCAAATCTCTCGAATTTGCAGAGATCGAGCCGGCTGGTGGTCAACTTCTGAGACAGAAGGTCAAAATCATTCAAGGCATCGACAAAGAAGTCGCGAAAGAAATCGTCAAGGCCGTAAAAGAATCTAAACTCAAAGTCCAAGCCCAGATCATGGAAGACCAGGTCCGGGTTACTTCCAAAAGTATCGACGAGCTGCAAGAGACCATTGCTTTCGTCAAGTCGAGGGGATTCCAGGTCCCGCTTCAGTACAATAACATGCGAGCCTGATAAATTTTTTTGGTAAAAATCAGCAAATTTGCTAAGCTCTATGTTGAGTTGAGTTTGTTCCGTTCGAGTACCATAGCTAGCGATTTTGCACTCATGGTCCGTCGGTTTTAACAGTCCCAGGAGGTTAACCATGGGTAAGAAGTTGTATATAGGGAACCTTCCCTATTCCGTAGACGATGCCGCTCTCCAATCAGAATTTGGAAAGATCGGATCGGTCACATCTGCAAAAGTCATCACTGACCGCGAGACAGGTCGAAGCAAAGGCTTCGGATTTGTTGAAATGGACAATGATGCTGACGCCAACACAGCCATAGAAAAACTCAACGGTTTTTCTATGGGTGGACGTGAGATCAATGTCTCTGAAGCTCGTCCTCAAGCTCCACGTGAAGGTGGCGGCGGTCGAGGCGGCGGAGGCGGATACGGTGGTGGCGGCGGCGGACGCTACTAAGTTAGTTGCATAACTGAAACTGTCTTTTGTTAAGGGGTGGGCTAAGGCTTGCCCCTTTTTTTTTAGCTCGCAATAATCAAGCACTGCGAGGTTTCTATGAAACGATTTTTTCGACTTGATCCAATTCTCATTTTTGCCATTTTCCTCACCTGCGTCAGCTCCGCCGAAATGCAAAGTCCACCGAAGCGTTTGCTGATGCTCGGTGATTCACTCACAGAAGGTTACGGAGTCTCTCCGGCCGCAGCTTTTCCTGCCTTGGTCGAAAAGAAAATTCAAAGTTCAGGAAAAAATTGGCAAGTGATCAATGCCGGAATCAGCGGCTCGACTTCTGCCAGTGGTCCGTCTCGAATGAAGTGGCAAATCAAAACAAAACCCGATTTGATGATTCTTGCTCTTGGAGCCAACGATGGATTGCGCGGACTGAATCTTAAAGTAACCGAGAAGAATCTTTCCGAGATAATTGAAATTGCACAAGCCGAAAAAATTCCAGTGATTATTGCAGGGATGCTTTTGCCACCCAACTATGGAAATAAATATCGGACGCAGTTTGCAGAAATGTACAAGCATCTTGCCGAAAAATACAAACTGCGAAAGATTCCCTTTCTGCTCGAAGGCGTCGGTGGAAATCCAAAATTGAACGGACCGGACGGAATTCATCCCAACGAAAAGGGCCACGAAATCATCGCCGAGCTTGTTTACAAATCGATTCAGGATCTTTTATGAGTCTCAAATTGCAGGCGGTTAGCAAAAATTATCGGCAGGGCGACTCGGAAATCAAAGTTCTTAAAAATCTTTCAACTGAAATACAAAGTTCTGAAGTTGTCGCTGTGGTTGGCCAGTCGGGCAGTGGAAAATCCACGCTGCTCAGTTTGCTGGCGGGTCTCGATCGCCCCACCTCTGGAGAAATATTTATTTCTGGTCAAGATATTTCACGGCTCAGCGAACAGGAAATGACTTTGTTTCGAGGGAGAAAAATCGGCATCGTTTTCCAGCAATTTCATCTGTTTCCTCATCTGACGGCCTTGGAAAATGTGATGCTGCCATTGGAAATTTGGCAGGAAAAAAATCGTGAATTGCGTGCAAAAAATTTGCTCGAGGAGATGGGGCTTGGTCATCGTTTGCATCACCTTCCGAATCAAATGAGCGGTGGTGAATGTCAGCGAGTTGCAATCGCCCGAGCTCTCGTCGGCAAACCAGAAATTCTTTTAGCTGATGAGCCCAGTGGAAACCTGGACACCGAAACCGGTCAAAAAGTCATGTCCGTTTTTTTCGAAGCAACTCGGTCCAATAATGTGACGACAATTTTGGTAACTCACAGTGAAGCACTCGCTCAAAAGTGTGATCGCCAACTGATCTTAAAAAACGGTGCTCTGTGATTTGGACTTGGGCTTGGCGCGAAATCCGGCGCCAAATCAAATTCAATCTCTTTTTTATTTTTAATCTCAGCATTGGCTTGGTGGGATTTCTTTGTCTGGATACTTTTAAAACTTCGCTTGACAATAATTTTCAAGAAAATGCCAAATCCTATTTGACCGCCGATATCTCTGTTTCAGCTCGGAAAATGTTTTCTGAAAAAGAACGAGAAGCTTTTCGCCAAATCATCAGCAAAGCTGGGAATGGACAAACTCAACAATCCCGAGTCTGGGAATTATTTTCCATGGTGGCGGCTGCGGAAAATTCTCAATTGGTGCAGCTGAAGGCAATCGATAATCAATATCCCTTCTACGGAAACTTGAAATTAGGCAGTGGCCGACTCATCGGCCAAGGTGATGCAAAAGATTTGAATGAGAAGAAACTCGTGTGGGTCTCGCCTGAATTGCTGGAACAATTGAAAACCGAAGTCGGAAAAAATCTGCAGATTGGAGATGAAGAATTTTTAATTGCTGACACCGTGGTTGAAGACAGTTCTCAGGGCTTCCGAATGACTTCGATTGCTTCAAAGATTTTTGTCGGAATTGAACAAATGAAACAATCGAAACTGGTTTCACTTGGGACAACCATGAATGAAACAAACCTTTTTAAGCTCTCGCCGCAAGTCAATTCTGCGTCCGTGGTGCAAAACCTTCAGTTAGAAATAGCCGATCCGGCGATTCAAATTGAAAATTATCAAACGGCAGCCGAAGACTCGGGGCGCGCGTTGAAGTATCTTTCTGATTACTTAGGTTTGGTTTCGCTGGTTGCCTTATTTCTTGCAGCGCTAGGTTCTGCCTATCTTTTTCGAAGTTTTATTTATTCGAGATTTTATGACATCGCCATTTTAAATTCTTTGGGGCTCAGCAAAAAGAAAGCGAAAAGAATTTATCTCGCCCATCTTTTGATTTTAGGTTTTGGTGCCTCTATCTTGAGCCTGCTCGGTGCGAGCCTTTCTCTGCCGATTTTGACAAGTGCTCTGAAAGCTCTGACTCCGGTTGCAGTTCCTGTCTCGATGTCTTTGAAAACCGCCTTGCTGGCGCTTGTGATGGGAGTCGCCGGTAGCCTTCTGATCGGCTGGCCTTTTCTGAAACCGACAGAACGCCTGCAAACTTCCAAACTTTTAACCGAGGGAGCTGAAGTCACAGCCACGGGCAAGTGGCAGGATTTTCTTCTCTTTACTCCCAGTCTACTTTTATATTGGTTGCTCTCGATCTGGCAGGCCAAATCTTTTAAAATCGGCAGTCAGTTTGTTTTGCTCTTTTTGGGATCCTTGCTCGCCTTGTGGATTTTAAGTTGGCTCGTGCTCAAATTGATTCGACTGATTCAAATTCAGCAGCCATGGACCTTGCGCCAGGCTTTGCTCAGTGTCAGTCGACGCCAACTTTCTAGCCTCGCCGTGCTTGTGTCTTTGGGATTAGGCACTGTGCTGATGAATCTGTTGCCGCAGCTCAAGGTCAGTCTGAAAGAAGATCTGTCTGCGCCCGCACAGCTTAAACTGCCCTCGCTTTTTCTTTTCGATATCCAAGATGAGCAATTAG
>JAYUCD010000185.1:0-5084 GCA_043740515.1 Bdellovibrio sp.
CCGCGAGCCCCTGGAACATATAGAGCGCCATCATCACGTTGAAGACATTGAGTGCCACAATCGACATCCAGGGCTCCCGCATTTTGATGAAACTCAGCAAGAAGGAAATCATCGCAACCCAAATCATCAAATCGGGGAGGCGAAACTCGAGAAGTCGCATTTGCGATGCAATCCTCTCGAGAGGCAACCCAAAAAGGAGTGCCGTTTTCCGATCCAGCATCAAAGCAAAAGCCAGCGAGGTGATGTGAATCCCGATCGTCATCGACGGTATCTGGTTCACAATTCCTTCAGTACTGATGCCGAACTCGCTCAAGGCCTTCCCATTGGAAATCTGCTTGAGCAGTTCATCTAAACTTGTTCTGATCGTGCCCGATAGATCAAGTCCCATCACGCGAGCCCAAATCATTGGGCCCAGCAAAACAACGGAGCTTCCGATGGCGACGCTCAAAAGAGCTGTCCAGAAGTTTCCGCGCCCTCGTTCTTCAAACTCTTGGTACACGCCGATCGTGATCCAAAGAGATGCAAGCAAGAGAGCAAAGAACATTGCGCTTGGAGAGATCAACATTAGAAGTGCAGTGATGAAAATTCCTGAAATCCAATATCTTTTCGATCCAAACACATTTCTGAGAACCCGAAGCATGGGCGCGCCCAGAATGGTAAAGAGAGCTGTCATGACAGTGGCTGAAGCAAGCAGTCCAAGAAATCTTGGGGTGGTTAGTTTCAGCTCTGACTCAAGCTTCACAGGCTCTCTCCTTTAAGAAAGAAGAACTACTCGTCGTGAGAACGGGCGGCTTGTGCAGCAGCTCGACGAGCCTGCATTTTTGCTTCTTTCTCACGCTCACGTTGTGCGCTTTCAGTGAGACCTTTTCGGAAGCTCTCAACGAATTTGCTCAACGGAACTCGAGGATCCAATTTCGTGTGCATGAATCGCATGACCTTGTCATTGATTCGCATTGTTCGCTCAAGCTCAGCAATCGCTGAAGGCTGGGCTTCGAAAGTGGCGTGAAAATAAACGGCTTTTTTGGTTTTGCCGATTGGATTCGCTAAAGTTCTTTTTCCCCAAGTTTCAAGTGTATGAAAAGAACCCTTGAAAGTTTGCAGAATGCTTTTGTTTTTGTTGAACAGGTCTTTTTGTTCCTGAACAGTCGAATCTGGGTGCATCAGAATGACTACTTCGTAGGGCCGCTTAACGGCTTCCGTTTTATCCACAGTAAATATCCCTCTCGGTTGAAGCTGACAGGTTTGTCTTTAAAAAGATCCCTCTGCCAACAAGGTTTTTGGAAGGATTGGAGTTAACATGGGTTTGGACTATTCTCAAGCGCAGAAGAAGGTTTAGAATAAACAGCATGGCACTTTTCGTTGAAATTTTAGATGGCAGCAGTCAGGGAAAGAGGTTCCAGCTCGTACATGGAGTTCGCCTCGGTCGCACCACTGGTGAAATTCTTGTTCCGGACGCAAAGGTTTCGGGCCTCCATGCGCAGGTTGAAAAAGATGAGAAAGGTCAGTTGTTCTTAATAGATAAGGGCTCTGCGAACGGGCTTCGAATCAATGATCAAAAGGTCGGTCGTGTTTTGCTGTTGCCTGGCGTTAAGTTCCGTGTGGGGAAAACTCACTTTTCTGTTTTAGAACTCAATATCAAACAATCGGTGCCCCAAGCGGTGCCGAAAATTGAGGGTTGGGAGCGAGTTTTGAAAATCCAAATCCCTGAGGTGGTGCTTCGCAACCAAACAAGTGAGACCAAGGTCCAGGCTTTTTCGCCTCCGCTTGAGCTGACTTTTATTCAGGGAATTCAGGCTGAGCAAAAGCTGTTGCTGGGATATGGGCCCCGACGTGCTGGGAGTGATGTTTTGGATATCGAGCTTCAGGAATCCACAGCCCCGGATGTCGCTTTCGAGTTGCTGCCGCATTCGGCGGGAGTTTTGTTTCGGACTCAGCACCCATCCTTGGTGCTGCTCAATGAAGAAGCTGTTTCATCCGATATTTTAAAAGCTGGCGATCGAATTCGCATTGGTTCTTCTTTAATTGAGGTAAATTTTCTAGCATGAAAAAGCCCGTACCTGTTCGATCTGGAAAATTTCAAAGTTTTGACGGAACTTCGATTTATTATGAAGTTCGAGGCCAGGGCGAGCCTTTGCTTTTTATTTACGGCATCGCTTGTTTGATTAATCATTGGCATTTTCAGATCGAGCATTTTTCGCAAAACTTTCAGGTGATTGCCTTCGACCTCCGTGGACATCACAAATCTGGAATTCCCGAAATCCGTGAAAATCTCAGCTTAGAGGCGATAGCCAAAGACATTCCTTTTTTATTTCGCGAGCTCGGAATTCGCAAAGCTCATTTCGTCGCCCACAGTTTTGGCGCCCAAGCAATGCTGAAGACTTATGAGCTGACTCCAGAGCTATTTCGCTCGATGATTTTTATTAATGGCTTTGCAAAAAATCCGATCAAAGGAATGTTTGGCCTTGATGTGGTTGAACCCTTTTTTCAATTTACGAAACAGCAGTATGAAAAATATCCCGATTTTATTGATAGTGCTTGGAAGAAAGTCATCGAAAACCCTCTGGCAATCTTAAGTTCCGGCTTGCTTGGCGGCTTCAATCTGAAGCTGACTCAGTTTAAAGACATCGAAATTTATGCTCGAGGAGTTGCACAGACTTCACTCAGTGTTTTCATTCCCTTTTTTGAACAGTTGATGGAATTTAATGGAGAGACTGTTGCTGAAACTGTGCGCGTTCCCGCTCTCGTTATCAGTGGTGAAAAAGACATGGTGACGCCTCTCCGGTTTCAGGAAGAGTTGCATCGCCTCATTCGTGGGAGCCAGTTTATTCGAATTCCCTATGGCTCCCACTGCACGCAATTGGATTTTCCAGATTACACCAATTTGACGATCGAGAATTTTCTGAATCAACTGCCTGCTTTAGCGAAATGAAACTTTGCTTAAATCAAATCCGTATTTTTCGACGGTGTCATCCGAGGTGAAAATTAGTCGAGCGTAGTCGCCGGGAATGCTCGGACTGAAAGACTCGTCCCAATTTCCACTGAGTTCGGTGATCAGGACTCCATTTCGATTGAATACGGAAAGCTTGTCATAACCTTTCTCGGTGTCAAACTTATCAAAGTAAAGTGCCAACTCCCGCGCCCCCGGCACACTGATCTCAAAGCCAAGTGATTGCTTTTTTCCGTAGGGGTGAGCCGTAGAAAACTTGATGTCTTGAGATTTCCAAATGGCTGGGTCGTTGGGGTCGGCTGGGAAAATATGATTGGTGAGGGCGGCATCGGCTCTTGCCAGTCCACCAGAGAAAACTTTGCCTCGAAGTGAGGTGAGTGGTCGAGCCGTGCTGACAATTCGCTTTTTCAAATCCTGATAGGTCATTTCGGGAAATTGAGCGGCAAGCAAGCCTGCAATGCCACTAACAAAAGGTGTTGCCATAGAAGTTCCCGACATCAGCTCATAACTGTTGTTAAGGACAGAAGAAAAGATGTTTACTCCGGGTGCAGCCACGTGGACTGATTTTTTTCCGAAGTTTGAGAAGGCGGCCAGTTGTCCAGAGTTGTCGATAGCGGCGACCGATAAAATATTTGGTAAATCATAGCTCGATGGATAGTGGGGACTCGAATCATTGCTAATGGCGTTGTTTCCTGCCGCAGCGACAAAAAGAATTCCAGCTTTTTCGGCGCGCTCAATCGCTTCTTTGAGAGCGAGGGACTCTCCGCCACCGCCCCAAGAGTTACTCATGATTTGCGCCTTCATCTTAATCGCATAATCAATTGCCTGAACCGCCGCATCGAGGGAGCCGCCGCCGTCAGCATTTAAAAATTTGACCGCCATCAGTTTTACTTTCCAATTCACTCCCACAATTCCTTTGCCATCATTGCTTTTGGCTCCGATGACGCCCGCGCAATGGGAACCGTGTCCGTGATCGTCTTTGCTATTACCATTTGGTTTTGCCGGATCGGAAAAGTTGAACCCATTGATATCATCCACGTAGCCATTGTGATCATCATCGACTCCAGGCAAACCGTGAGCCTCAATCTGATTGGTCCACACATTCGTGGCCAAATCTGGATGAGTCTGATCAACGCCTGTGTCGATGATCGCGATGACCACATCCTCAGATCCCGTGGTTAGGTCCCAGGCTTTCTCGGCACCGATGTCCATTCCTGCGGTACCGATGTTTTTCGAATCATCCTGCCCCAAATTGAGCAATCCCCATTGCTTGCCAAATTGTGCCTCATGAGGAGTTTTTTCCACGTGGTAAATAAAGTTCGGCTCGGCAAACTGCACATTTTGATTTTCAGACAGTATTTTGATCGAGGTATTTTCTACTTCTAACAAGGGCCTTTCGACAAGCACAAGGCGACCATCTCCGAATATGCTCCTCACAGGACTTCCTAGAATTTTTTCCAGATCACTTTTGCTCGACGCCGCAGAAGAGTCTTTGAGCTTCACTACAAATTGGCCGGGAATAGCTTCGGAACCCGAGGCCTTGCTTGAGGTTGAAAACCACAGCAAGCCTGCAGCAAAAAGAATGACAGCGGTTTTCATGATCTCTCCAGTGGTTTGGAAAAGTTTTGAAATCACTGTTTGATTTTAAGGCTTCAGTTTGATTGCTACGGAAACTAAATGTATTTCTATTCGTTGGAACTAGGAAACTTTTTCCTTCTTCTGGCTTTGGTCCAGAAAAAATTCAAAACTGCGTTGCTCTGCTTGGACCTTGGGTCTGGGGCGGCTTCGGGGATTTAAAGGTGGTAGATAGGAAGAGTGAGAATTACTAAAATTTAGATTCCGTCTCCAGCACTTTCTTTTTTCTGATCCAACTTTGCTTTGAAGAGCTCTCGATTCATCCTTGCGATATTCGTGAGACTGATTCCCTTCGGACATGAGGCTGAGCAAGCGCCAGTCGTCGTGCAGTTACCAAAACCTTCTGCATCCATTTGCGCCACCATATCGCGAGCTCTTTGCGCGAAACTATTTTTCAGCAGGAAAGCCCACTGGTGGATTCGGATGCGTCGAACAAGGCGGCCGATGCCGACGCGGCTCTCCAGGAGCTGGGCAGCGACCAGGTGTCCTTCGGCTACGTCAC
>JAYUCD010000186.1:0-5362 GCA_043740515.1 Bdellovibrio sp.
GCCGAAGTAGCCTGGCAGTGGCGAGATAAAATAAAAAAAGGCGACCCGGCGCTTTTTCTCAAAGGCCGCATAAAATGCCATGACTCCACTCAAGGCACCGCTCGCTCCAATCATTGGCGCTAAACTTTCATGGCCAAGAGCGAGGAAGGCCCATGCGCCGGCAATTCCACTCAGCAAATAAATGAGAGCCACCATGCCGCCCCCAGCGATGGATTCGGCTGCCGCTCCGAACATCCAGAGCATCATCATATTGCCAAGCAAATGAATCCAGCTCGCATGCATAAATTGATAAGTGATCCAAGTCAGTGGCGACGAATGCCCAGACGACAAACCATAGCGAAATGAATTTCGCGCCAACAATTCACTTCGATAGGCAATTATTTTTTTCTGCCAGGACTGGATCGCAAGCTCATCGCCTTGAAAAGTAAAGCTCGGAGCCTTTTCAACAAACTCGGGATTTTTGAGGGCTTGTCCACCTAAGATCATCCATTGATTGGTTGAATGCTGCGAAAAATCAGATTGGCCAGCGGGCGAGTTCTGTAAAAATTGATCGTAGAGTCGTCCTGTGAGTACGAGCATTTCCATGTTCGAAAAATCTTGATTGGAAGACTGCTGTTTTCCTTCTTGGGTGTAAACAAAAACCAAAAAATTCAAAAAAATCAGAGTCCAGGTCATGGGCGCCAAATTCCATTTGAGAAAACCTTTCATCCAAGGAATCAACATCAGTTTGAGTCCTTGCCGATTTTTTTACCGAACTGTGCACTCAATCGATTTTGAATTTCTGCCAAACCGATTTCTGCTTTGGTCAAGGATGCCGGAGCGCGAGAACGAGATCCATCGGTTTGAGACTGAATCACGGCCCAAGCTTTTTTCAAATCATGGGCCCAATAGTAAGCCTGAATTTGCAAACCTTGAAGTTGATAAGTCGAGACCTCAAGATCTGTCGGCAGCGAAACCGTCTCTCTGAGGCTTTTTTCTGAACGCATTCGAATCATTGAAGAAACAGAATTCTCGTAAATTTTAATCCAGCTGAGATCTCGGACTTTTTTATCTTTTAAAAATTGAATCAGCTTTGAAAAATCCTTGTCGTCTTTCGCCATCCCCGCCCACTGCTGCAAGGCCATCCTTCGCAAAAAACTTGGCTGAACAGATTCTTTGCGAAAGGCAAGCTCTTGAAAAATCTGTCGTGCACCGTCTGAATTTTTTCTCAAGTCCATCGACAGCGCGCTCACGTAATCCGCCAGATCTTTTTTATTTTTCAAAAGATCTTGTGTGTTCAACGTCTGATCTTCAGAAATTTTTCGACATTGCTTTTCCCGAAGCAAAGCCAAACCAATAAACGACTGCCGCACCGGTCTTCCTTCTCCCTGCACATCTTTTCGCAGATCTTCGCAAGCAGAAATGCTTTGGCTGGAGCAATTGCGGTCGAGCTCCTCATGACAAATCCAGGCTGCCATTTCTCGTTTTTGGCTTGAACTCATTTGGTGAATCACATTTTCATAAGCGCCTCGTGCCTTTTCAAGCTGATTTTGCGCCCAAAAAACTTTAACGATTCCTTGCTTCGAGTAATTATCAAAACCTGTTTGCTTCGACAATTTGACAAACAGCTTCTGTGCTTCTTGGTAATGAGCTTCTTCAAATTCTTGACTGGATCGCAGGACCAAGGCGGTCTGAGATAAGATCGGCAGTGGATGAGTTTTTGGATCCGCCTCGTAGTAAGCAATTTGGCAAGCGCTGCTTTCCTCATCCAAATCGCATGCTTTTTCCAGATAAGCTTCAAACTGCGCTCTGTCTGATTTCTTGGTGATGCCTTTCGCGAGATAAGCCCAGGCCTTGTCTTGGTCGTCTGCTTTCCAAAGAGCGAAATCAATTTCTAAATTCAAACAGCTCTCCGAAATTTCATCAGCCAAATAAAGAGCAAGCGCCTGATCCAGTCGACTGCCTCTTGCTTTGACTGTCTGAGAAACTTGAGAACACAAAAAATCATTGGCTTCGAGGTCGGCTTGTTTGAATTCACCTTTCAAAGCCATTTCATAAAGACGAGCCACCTTGACCGTACCCCAACAGAAAGCGGTCACTCCGATCGCCAAAAGCATACGACGAACCAAGCGGCTCTCTGAAACTTGCGGACCTGGATCAGCTTTATTTTTAAGAGTCACGAGCATCGTTCCAGCGGCTTTGTCATGCAGTGGACGACGCTCACTCTGGCTGAAAATTTCAAGAAATGGAAAACACAAAAAGAGAAATTCCAAAGCCCACAGAAAACTGCGCAGCAAGGCCTGAGACATGGAGAGACGGATGTCATTTTCTGAAAGTGAAATCACTTTCAATTTGAAAAAATATTTTCCTGGAGTCGCGCCCATGTAAACTAAGAAAAAACTGTGCGTGATGATTGTCAAAAGCATGGCGAAGAAAAAGACGACTCCGCATAAGACCAGCATCTCGGTAGACTCTGGCGAAGTGAAATACACCAGCTCAAGTTTTCGAAAGATATCAGCCAACAAAAAACTGAAAACCGGAGTGAATATGACGACATCAAAAACGAAGGCTAGAAAGCGATCGAGTACAGGTGCGATTCGCTGTGAATTCGAAGCATTTTCAGGAGCATTTGAAGAGGAGAACTTTTTTTCAAGCATGCCTCAATAGATCGGAATTTTTACGACTCTCATTGAAGCAAATCGGAGAATCAGGACCTTGGAAAAAGAGTCCTGATTCCAGATGTCCTGTGTCCAGATCAAAGAGAATTAAAGTGAATCAGCGGAAGTTCCAGCGGTACGGACTTTCAAAGTCAAAAATCGCCCGTCAGGATCCATTGTAAAGGCCGCCAACCCGACGACTTTTTTATGACTGTTCAAAAGTCTGTATTCACGAACTTGAGCCTGAGCTGGATTGTTGGCGCGATCAAATAAACTAAAATCGATCGATAAAAGTGACCCGTAGTCTTTGAGAAATTCATCTGGATTGAGATAGATCGGACGATCAGTTGCTTCGTTGGAATCAATGTATTCAATGTCCTGAATTTTAGCTGTGCTGCCATCTGAGGTTTGATTGACCATGTGGTATTTGCCTGCCAAGGCGCCAAAACGAAGTTGATCCACAGAGGAGATTTTTCGACTGACGCTGGAAGGACTTCGCTCGATCACCTCTGGTGTGTGACCTAAACGCTGAGCCAGCTTTTTTTCCCAAGTCAAATCACGAAAGGGATTCAGCGGTTGAGCACTGGCAATAGCGCGCTTCAAGTTTTCGATTTGCTCAGGACCTTGAGTGTTGTCGCTGATAATGTAAATGGGTCTTGATGAGCGGCCAATCGAATCATTGATCAGCAAGGCGCCCATTAAGATGGAGACGATCGAAAGAGAAAGCACCGCTTGCCGCGTACCTATGCGATCGGATTTGCGAGCCGTTCTCATTTTGTTTTCAGGAAAGAAAATGATATTTTTCATGATTATCCCCAATCTGTTGATCATCAATAAACAATGCGAAGGCAGTGCCAGCCAAATTTCACTTCAAATGCATTCTTTGAAGGAGCGAGACTTGATGACAGTCGAGCTTTTAGGCAGCTGGCAATTTTTCTCAACAGAATCTGCATTTGGCTATTTGAACTTCTTCATTTAATGATCTCAAGATGAGACACTTTCAGCCAGACCGGAGAGAATGTTTCCAGTCCTTCGTCTTGGCCTTTTGAAAAAATGAAAAACGGAGTCCTGATGGAACTCCGTTTTTCATTTGATATTTTCTGATTTTTTAAGCGAATCGAGAAGTTAAGCTGCGCGTTTTTTGCGAGCCGAAGTTGGATCGATTTGGTATTGCTTCACTTTGCGGTACAAAGTAGCGCGACCGATACCTAAAGCTTTTGCTGCTTCTGTTAGGTTGCCACGAAATTGCAAAATAGCATTTTCGATGGCTTTGCTTTCAAGCTCATTCATTGTCGCCACTTTCGAATCATAGTTCGATGACGAGTTCACAGCGGCGACTGTTCCGGGGAACGGAAGCACGTTGTTTCGATTGTCGACCGGGCTACTGCCGGAACTGAGTGCAGGCAAACCCGCTACCAATTGACTGCGAAAAAAAGCATTGTCCATGCCCTCTTTCCACTGCCAACTGCCGTAGGTGTTCGTGGCAACCCCATAGGGTGTCAGAGCTGTTTTGGCTTTTTCAGCCGTTTCTGCATCGTCTGTGACGATAAAGACCATAGTTCGTGGCATCGATTCCTCCTGATATATTTGTCGGTCGCAACTTTGACCCCACAAGCGCCAAATGATGTCTCATCCGAACGCATGCGCGGCTCACTTTGTACCTATCGGCGCTTCAATGTGAGAATGAAGGGCCAAGCAAAATATTTTTTAATATCAAACTGGGATCGACTCTAATCGATCTGAGACACTGGACCTTGGCATGAGAACAGATTTTTCCAGAAAAAGTGTTTCAGCTTGAGACGATTTCATCAGCGGGCTTTCTTTTTTTAGAAATTAGAATTCTATGCGATAGAGAGCGCCCAAAGATTCATTTTGAAAAGTCGGCAGGAGAATCCAAGCTTGCTTTGCACCACCCGCTTCAGCCTCAATTGCAAAAGATCTGGCTCGTCCCATCCACACCCCGATGAAGGCGCCCCCGACGACGTCACTGAGCCAGTGTTTATTGTCGGCCAAGCGAGAGAGAGCGACAAAAGTTGCAAGCGGAAAAGCGAGAGCTCCGACTTTCCAACCGTAGGTTTCGCTCAATGCCGTTGCTGTTGCAAAAGCTGAAGACGAGTGACCCGAGGGAAATGAGTAATGATCCGATTGATCAGGTCTCTCACGCCCCACACTGAGCTTGAGCGCGCTTGTAATAATTGTGGTGGAAACCAAAGCACGCAGGTGCGGATAGCTGTTGTCTCGGTCCCAGATGTATTGAGCTACGGCAATCAAGGGCCCTGACCCGTAAGTCATCAGCTTATCGCCCACATTTGAATTGGCCGCAGAAATTTGTTGGTGATCTCTCCACTGGTCTCTAGTGCTTTGGTCTCGGCCAGTGGCTCCCCAAACACTGAAGACACCAAGCGCAAGAATTTGTTGCGAGGTCGGATCCCAAGATTTTTTGAGCAAGGGCTGAACTTGAGTTTGAACAAATGAACCCCAGTAATTGGCTTCAGAAATAGATTGAAAACTGGCTTTTGAGTTGGCGTTTGAAAAGGGCGCCCAAGTCGTGAAGCAAATAAAAACGCTGGTAGACATAAAAAAAGCCCAAGCTTTGAACTTGGGCTTTTGAAGATTATTTCCTTTGAGGATTTGCATCCCTCAATTATCTACGGCCAGATTTAATTTTCAACTGCAATTTTGAAATCAAGTGCACAGCCATTTTTTCTTGGACTCGGCACATTTTC
>JAYUCD010000187.1:0-8420 GCA_043740515.1 Bdellovibrio sp.
CCATCGAATTTAAATGGACTCAAGGCTGCGACGGGAACTAATGCGATTGATAATTTGAATTTCGCCCAAGCCTGGAATTGGAATACTTTGTCTACTCAAACCGGTTTTGGTTTAGGTACAAGTTCTATGACCACGGGCAATTTGTTGAGTCTGACAAATTCACTCAACAGCGCCACTTCGACTGGAAATATTTTAAAGATTACGAACTCGGGTTCTTCAAGTACAGCAGTTCCTTTGATGATCACCAATGCAGGTACCACAGGCCTCTCCCTTCGAATCAATCGCAATGGTTCTGATACGGATCCAAAACCAACAGTGATCGATGCACAGGGAAATGTTGGTATCGGAGTCCTGAGCCCGTCAGCGCCACTCACTGTTGCAGGTAACATCGTATCTAACGAGGGAAATTTATCCTTATCGAAAACGTCAATTGATGCGATTTCAAGTAATTTTTATTTTTATAAGGCTCGCGGTGGTGTTGCAGTGGCAGGTGGCGATGCCGTTGGTAGCATTGGGTTTAATGAATGGACAGGTGCAGGCTACGGGATCAGTGCACAGATTACTAGCTATGCAGATGCACCGGCAGCTGCAGGCAGCACGCCAGGAAGCCTCTCATTTTCGACCGCGCCGTCTGGTGCTCTCATTCCAGTTGAGCGTTTAAAAATTGATAGCAGCGGTAACGTCGGAGTCGGAACTTCATCTCCAATTTCTAAGCTACAAATCTCTGGCGGAACGCTTTCGATAACTGGAAACTCCGGTGGAACTATTCATTTAGCAAATGGCTACGACACCGGTTCGTATGGTGCGCGTCTTGCGGCAATTGATAATGGAGTGAATGGCCATGACTTCCGCATTCAAAATCGAACTACAGCCACAGGTGCTTTCACTGATTCGCTAGCAATCTTGTCGAGCGGAAACGTCGGGATTGGTACGACTGGCCCAACTTCTACTCTCAATGTGGTTTATGATTCAAATCCAAATCCATTCATGTACACGGCCGGAATTTCATCGCATTCAACCGGAATTTATGGAGCGGCCGTCACAGTTGAAAGCAAAGACACAGGCGGAAGAAGTTATACCATTGTGTCAACTGGAAGCGGAAATTATCCAGGAGCGGGTAGCTTCGGTATTTTTGATAATACGGTGAATGCAGCTTCGAGTTATCGTTTCGTCATTTCTCCAAGCGGAAACGTCGGAATTGGTAATTATCTACCATCCCAACTGCTCCACGTGGGAAGTGCAACGACAACAGCGGGCACTGCAGTTGCTAACTTTCAGACGGCATCTGGCACTTGTACGATGACCCCTGCAAGTGCGGGCAGTGGAATGGCCTGCTCTTCAGATGAGCGACTTAAGAAAAATATTTTAGAAATCAGTGGAGACTTTGCACTGGACCGCATTCTGAGATTTCAGGCCGTGACCTATGAATTTAAGAAAGATCCGACGGATCAGCGCCACACGGGTTATATCGCGCAAAAAGTGAAAGGGATCGCACCAGAATTTGTTCGCCAAAATGAAGATGGTTTTTATCAAATTTATTATGATGGATTGATTCCTTGGATAACCGAATCTATCAAGTCTCTTTACACTCGCATTTTAGGAGTCGAAAAAGGCCTGTCAGAGCAAAAACGTGAGTTGGCTACAATCAAAGATTCAAAAGCTGACAAGTCAGAGGCAGAGGCCCTCAGGCTTAAATTGCAGCAAATAGAAACTGAGAACAAAAAGCTTGAAAAAGAAAATGCTCAAATTAAGATTGAAAATCAGTCAATAAAAAACTATTTATGCAGAAAAGATGCAAAAGCACCAATCTGTAAATAATAGGTATGCGATTGCAGAGAGAGAAAAGGCGGTAGACACTGGCTATGGTTGAGGAAAATAAAATGAATGAATTTGCATTAAACGGTTCTGAATACATCGAACTGAAAAGCCTCATCAAAGTTTCCGGAATGAGTGAAAACGGAGCCAAAGCGAAAGAGCTGATCAGCTCTGGCAAAGTGAAAGTGGACGGCGTCACTGAAACTCGAAAAGCATGCAAAATTCGCAGTGGCCAAATTATCGAGTACAGAGGTCAGCAGATCAAAGTTGTCTGAGAGGAATCCGCGCTGGAGCTCCTCTCAAACATAAAACTATTTACAGCAAAACCAAATTCACATGAATGTTTCCTTGAGTCGCATTGGAATAAGGGCAAACGATGTGAGCCTTATCGACTAAAGCTTTGGCTGCTGCTTTGTCCATTCCTGGAATAGAGATATGCAATTCAGCTTCAATTCCAAATCCAGTCGCGATAGGGCCGATGCCAACTTTGCCAGTGACCGATGTTTGGTCAGGAAGTGCTGTCTTCGTTTGCATGGCGACGAACTTCAGAGCCCCCAGGAAACAAGCTGAATAACCGGCTGCGAACAGCTGCTCGGGGTTTGTGCCTTGACCGCCGGCTCCACCGAGTTCTTTTGGAGTCGTCAGGCGTAGATCCAAAACCTGATCGGATGAAGTGGCTCGTCCATCTCGGCCGCCCGTTGCAGTGGATTGAGCGCGGTAGAGAACCTTTTCGATTTTTTTCATTTTGTTTCCTTTGTGGGTTTGTTGCGCTTTTAGGATTGTCTGATTGGCCATTCTTGTAAAGTATCAGTTGACTATGGTTTGATAGTTTAAGACTATGGTAGCATGACATTGGATCAGATGCGTTATGCGCTTGAGCTTCAGATACATAAAAATTTTTCCCGCGCTGCGGAAGCCTGTTTTATTTCCCAGCCGTCGCTGTCCGTCCAAATTGCTAAGCTCGAGGATGAGCTAGGGATGTCTCTATTTGATCGCAGTCGCAGTTCCGTCCAGGCCACCGCCTACGGTGAAATTCTGCTCGGGCAAATTCGTTTGATCTTAAACGAAGTCAGTCGGATCGGCGAGATGGCAAGTGATTTGAAAAATGAAATTCAAGGCCATTTTCGGTTGGGAATCATTCCGACTTTGGCGGCCTCACTGCTTCCACGCTTCATTGGTGACTTTGGGAAACTCTACCCCAAGGTGCAACTCTCCGTGCGCGAGGAGCCCACAGAGCGCCTGATCCAGGAGATTCATAGTGGCTCGATTGATGGGGCGATTCTGTCGACTCCGGCCCGGACTCCTGCGAGCATCTTAGAGCGAGTATTATTTTACGAGCCCTTCGTGGTGTTTGCATCGACCGGGCATCCGATTTTGGAGCGAAAATTTTTGCGAGCTGAGGATATCTCATCCAGTGAAATTCTTTTGCTCGATGAGACTCACTGCCTGCGAGATCAGGTGCTGCATCTTTGCCGCTCCAAGCAAAAGGCCTCGAATCAGAAATTGCGTATCCAATCAGGCAGTTTGCAAACCTTGGTCGAAGTGATCCGCCGCGAGCAGGGCTATACTTTGCTACCGGCAATGGCTCTGCACTTTTTATCGGCAATTGAGAAAACCAAGAATGTGCGCCATTTCCACAAGCCCTTTCCATCGCGCAAAGTCAGCCTCGTCTTCCACCAGGCCCATCTCAAACGCTCCTTGATCGAAGCCCTGCGCACGGCGATCGCGGGTAGCCTTCCCAGTGAGGTGTTCACCACTCAGTCTCAGGGCTTCAAGGTTTTACCTCCTGGGCCTGATCACTTCGAAATCTAGACAATAGCTTCATCCTATAAGATCATCGGAGTTTCCTATTTTCCAAATCACACTCTTTCGTCCATTCTGTTTTGAGTCGAAATATTTTGTCTCAAAGGAGAAATCTTTTGACCCAATCTATTTGACTCAATCTAATACAGATGCAATGAATTCTCAGGCTAAGAAAAGTTTCGAGGAGAACCAGTTGTGCTCAAGAAAAAGGAGTTTCCATGGCTGCGCTCAGAAGCAAGTCGCTTGAATTTCGCCGAATTTTAAAGGAAGAAGGTTTTCGGGCCCTCTTTCGTCGTTACGGTTGGAAACTGATCGCCGGATTGTTTGTCTACTACATCTGCCGTGATCTCATCATCTACGTACTGGTTCCATTTTTGACTTTGAAGCTTTTGTATTGATCAAAGCTCGTTTTTTCCAGGCTTCAAATTCGTATTCCAAACTGATCACTCCCTCGACAGCCCAGTGACTAATTAGAGCACAGGGCTCAGCGATGCTTCCAGATTCACTTTAAAATTGAATAGACCGGCCTGGCTTTTGAATCTTAGTCATCCAAACGATTAGGAGATTCCTATGAACAAGTTCGGTAAAGTCATTTTAAGCTTCAGTTTGCTTTTATCTAGTTCGGCCTTTGCCGAAAGAGTTCGACTTTTAGCCAAGGACTCAGATGCCCTTCAAGCACGAGTGGATCTCATCCAACAGGCAAAAAAAGAAATTCAAGTCGAATATTTTTCCGTATGGAACGATGACGAATCGATTGGCGGTTTCGCTCTTTTATTAGACGCCGCTCAAAGAGGAATCCAAGTTAAAGTCATTATGGACAGTCTCTCGAACACTGTTCCTAAAGCTGTTTTTTCCGCCTTGCTTGAAAAGGGCAAGGATTCCAAAGGAAATCAAAATCTTGAAATCAGGGTTTACAATCCAATCAGTTTGAAACTCTCACAAGCGACTCACAGAGATCATGCAAAAATGCTGATTGTGGACGGTGCCTCACCAGAAAATGGACGCATGATTATCGGCGGGCGTAACGTTGGAGACAAATATTTCGGACTGAATCCAGGCCGAAATTTTAGAGATATGGATGTTTTGCTAGACGGAGATGTTGTGCAAACGGCGCAAGCGAATTTTTTTCGAGTTTGGGACAGTGGTGTGGCGAAAGAGCCAGCCTTGTATGAATTCGACGCAAAAAAACTTCAAGTGGGCGCTTGCATGCCTAGCTTAGATGACTATGACGGCTGTGAAAGAACTCGTGCCAATGCGCTGAAAATTTACGATCAAGAAATCGTTCGGATTCGGGAGATGATGAGAAGGATTTTCGAAGGAGCGCCGAGTTTGAAAGTGCAGACCCAAACGCATTTTGATTGGCTCTCGAATTTGCCGACCGACACTCAAGTTAAATTTCTGTCTCAGGACCCTGATGGGTTGGTGAGCAAAGAAACTGCTACCATGAGTGAGGAATTAAAAGTACTTGCCGGAAAAACTCAAACCGATATCAATATCATTTCGCCTTACCTGATCCCAACTCCTGGACTGATCGAAGTCTTCGAAAAACTTTTAGCTCGACAAGTTCGAGTTCGAATCATCACGAACTCGATGAAATCCACTGATAATCTTTTTGCGCAAGCAGGATACCTGAAAGCCAAAGCGAAACTGATTCAAATGGGAGTTGAAATTTATGAATACCAAGGCCCTGATACGGCTCACGCCAAGGTTGCTGTGATCGACGGACACATAGCTTTGGTAGGGACGTATAATTTGGATCCTCGCTCAGGCTTCGTCAATCGTGAAGTGGGAGTGGCTATCATGAAAACATCCGGTAATTATTTGGCAAGGCAGTTAACAGAGCAGATTGATTTCTTCCGTGAAAATTCTTTACTGGTTGGAAAAGACGGACAAGCTCAAAATCTCGACAAACAGGAGACTGGCGTGTCGTCTACCAAGAAAGCTCTTGTGAAGGCTCTGATGTTGATCTTTCCTTTGATCAAAAACCAAATTTAATTTCCGAAGATTAGAAAGGCGAACTAAATATGAAAAGTTTTTTTCGCCTCTGTCAGGTCTTCACTCTTATGATGTTTTGCATTCTTTCGGGGCGCGTGGCGTGGGCCAGTGAATCGTTTGTGAATCCACAGTTGGTGGAAGCGCAAGCCGAAGTTGAAGATTTTTCTTTGACTCGTGCTCAACTGCAATCGGTCATCCAAAAAGATCGGGCTCTGGCAAAATCCCCGGAACATGCGACTCGAATTTTGGACCGGGGTTTCAAAACAGAAAAAGCAATTCTGATTTTGCACGGCTTGCACGAATCTCCTGCCTACATGCAGGGTTTCGCAAAATATTTTGAATCCAAAGGCTACAATGTTTTGGCGCTGAGACTTCCCGGGCACCTCAGCGCTCAAGCTGAAGAAATCAACCAGGTATCGGCACAGCAATGGATTTCAGCCGCAGAGCAAGCTTTCACCGAAGCGCAAATGTTGGGGCGTCAGGTTGAAATTCTGGGCTATTCGACAGGTGGAACTTTGGCCATGTATTTGGCGCTTGAACACCCGTCGAAGGTGGGTGCGCTTTATCTCGTCTCACCTGCACTGGCTTTGTCGAATCGAGTTTTCTTTTCGACTTTATTCTCGAAAATTTCACCTCTCAATATCAATCGACTGTGTCGAGGTCCGCAATTATCTCACTCTTGCAAAATGGCTCTTGGGCTCGATCCGCAGCTCAAGCTCATGCTGCAGGAAGGGCTTTCGGTTTCTTTGGCGGCGGGAAAGCAGGTTCAAGTTTTGATCGATCTCATGTTGCAAAAATTTAATCCGAGAAAGCTGAGCCTCAATCTGGGTGATGAAAATTATTACCAGTTGCTCGAGGAAACCTACCTGCAGTTGAAAGTTCCCGTGATGATGGTCAATTCAGCCTCCGACATCGTGATCAAAAAGTCTTTCAATCAGACTTTGATTAGAAAGTATCTCGGTTTGAAAAGCTCAATTTATTTTTCCAAGGAACTAAAGATCAGCCATTTGATGATGAACAAATCGGAATCAGATGCTTTCAAAGATGAGCCAGGAACGATCAATCCTTACTTCCCAGAAATTCTCCATGCCTTCGATCAATTTCAATTGCGTCTCTAAAAATGCTGCACATGCGCTACCAAATAAGGGAAGGCACCTTAAAGAATTTTCTCGATTTCATGGGCGTCCTTTAAAATTTGAAGTCGGGTGGCTTGCACATTCCAGTTGGGAGTGAACTGAACGTAATTTTGAATGGCTTCCAATTTTTGGAATGCGGCTTGAGGAACGGGTGTGCTTGCTTGATCTCTCAGCCAGCAATGCTTGAGAAATAAGATGTCCCGGTTCCACTCTCGCATGCAATCGCCGTAATCTTGGCCGTGGACCTGAGAAGACTCATGAATAAAAAACTGAAGGGCTGAAATGGGATCTTTAGGCTCATTGACGAACGGAATTTCCATAAAACCTCCTGAAGCTTTCAGGCTCGGCCTCCACTCGCTCTCCGTCAAGTTGTGCGATTATGTTAGTCGTCACCTTGGCGAACTTTACCGCGATTGGCTTTGATCTCTCCACGCTGGCGTTTCACATTTCGGCGTTTGACTTTGGCCGAGTGGCTGGGCTTGGTGGCCCTTCTTTTTTTTGGAACGAAAAAGGCTTGGATCAAAATCTCATCGAGCTTTTCAAAAACCCGTTTGCGATTGGCTTCCTGATCACGGAACTCATCACTTCGTAAAATCAAATCGCCATCGACAGTCATCTGCTTGGCAAGTTTTAGCAGAAGATGTTGCTTTTGCTCTTCGGTAAAACAAAGGGTGTCCTTCAGACTCCAGCGAAGAAGGGCCGCCGAATTGGTGCGGTTGACATGCTGACCCCCTGGTCCGCGGCTTCTGGTGTACTCAAGCTCAATTTCGAATTGCAGACGGGGCACGTACTGCATAGGCACCTCAACAGCTCGTCAGTATCAAATAAGAGCCTTGAGCTGGTCAAAAGATTCCTTGAACTTGCCGATCCCTTGAGGGCTTCGAAAGCATGCAAAAAATCTAGGCACAATCCTGCGACAAATCTCTTGCAGGGCTCAGTCGCTACCATTATAAGGGAAAGCTGTTTCAGCCTTTCTCAGTGGTGGCCGTAGCTCAGTTGGTAGAGCATGGGATTGTGATTCCCAGGGTCGCGGGTTCAAGCCCCGTCGGTCACCCCAATTTTACAAGTACTTGAACACAAGACACTCGAATTTTGCGGCAAGTCAAACCCAATAGAACCTCCCTTGGGATTTTTTTTGCCTTCTTCCAAAAAATTAGCAACGTAACTCCCTCCAACTTTGAAAAATATTTCTAGTCCATCCACTGTCACAAATATTTTATCGACCAACGATTTAATTATTCGAGTTTTAAATTTATAATTCCCAGATTCATTATTTTTTAAAATCATTTTTAACGAATCTAAAAACACCTCATAGGACGAGAGGTCGCTCGGAGCATCTTTAAAAAAACCGTTCTGGGTCATCTCGCTTAGCTTTTCTTGAGATAATCTTTTTAAGTTTTCTAATTTTTCCATTTGCTTAAATACCGGAGTCGGGGAAATTTCTTTTGGCAGCACCGATAATCGTTCCGCTAAAATTTCAATTTGCTGATCTACAGAAAAGATTGTCTGACTATGCCTTTCAATCTCTTTAGACACAGGATTTAGCTTATGTGATCTTTGAGCAGATTTCAAAAGCCCCCGGTTTCAGGAAAGATGTCGCATGAGTTAAAATTCTTCGTGGGGTGAGAAAAGATTACAACATGCGACAGCGCCAGAGTTATTCAAAAGAGT
>JAYUCD010000188.1:0-3397 GCA_043740515.1 Bdellovibrio sp.
CCTCAGTGGAAACATCAAAGTCGATAGCAATGGAAAAAAATCTGAAATTAGCTCTGGAAAGTCAGGCGCCCTTGGAGCTCAAGGAATTAGCTTTCGACCCGATAGCTTAGAAATTTTAGCGCCTGCCTTGGATCAAGCTGTCTCCTTGAATCCCGAAGCGCCTGAAGCTGTGCAATTTCGATGGAAAGGATTTCCAGCTCAAAGTTCCGTCGCACTCAAACTTGGCAGCTCAAGAAAAAATCTCAAAGTCAAAGTTGAAACCGCCGAGGGCTCGGCCTCATTGCCTCTTTTTGCTGGTACCTATTTTTGGCAACTGGCTGCAACCAATCCCCGAACACAGAGCGCAGTCGGTGAAAGTCCGGTTTACCGCGTGGAAGTGGTTAACCGATTTCCTCCAGTAGCACTCGCGCCAACACTCGACGCTCGCCTGCTCAATTCAGAAAAAGGAACTGAATTTTATTGGACTCGGCCAGAAAAAGCTGAATCCGTCAGATTGGAAATTTCAAAGGATCCAAATTTCAAAGTTCTGCTGAGCAGTCGATTATTTGAAACGGAAGATCATCATCTACAGAAGCTTCCCGATGGTGATTACTTTTTTAGATTGGGCGCGCAATTTCCCGGATCTAAAAAAGCGATTCAGTCAAAGACTCAGAAATTTCGTCTCGGCAAGGATGTCGTTGAAAAATTGGCCGAAATCAAATGGAATTCCAAAGCATTGAGCGAAAAACAGTTCTATTCGGATCGGCCCTCGGCTCGGCTAGAATGGTCTGCGCCCGAAAGAAAAGCTGAGAATAAAAACAAACTCCATTTCAAAGTTAAACTAGCCAAAACCGAAGAAGAGCTTTCTGTCTCCCCTGTTCTGACGGAAACGAGCGAAACAAAAAGTCAGACATGGCTCGATCAGCCAGGAACTTATTTAGCAATGATTGAAGCCTTGAATGAAAAAAATCAGTTGATCGCTGTTTCATCGATACAGAAAATTGAAATTGCGCCAATTCCTTTGCTCCAAGCTCCTCAGATTTTTCCTGCCGAGGGCGATTTGCAGGCCAGTCCGCAAGGCCGGCTTGATCTCAAATGGAATTCCGTCGAAGGTGCGACCACCTACGAAGTGAGCTTGTTCGATCTCCAAGGTAAAACTTTAAGAACCGCTCGCTTCAATAAAAATTCGACAACTTTGGTCAATCTCCTGCCGGGTGAAATGAAAGTTCTCGTTTCGTCTGTGGACTCGCGCGGCCGAATGGGCGAAAAACCGCAAGCTCGGTTGCTCCGTGTGCCAGCTTCGAGTGGGCTTGGTGTTCCTAAATTAAAAAAAGTGAAAGTGAAGTGATAAAGACTTGATGGCTGTGAAACTTGCAGTTTTATTTTTAAGTTTGAGTTTTGCTCTGACCGCTCAGACTGCTGAGCGCTATCGCCGAAATGTTGAGTTCGAATGGGAAGCCATTGAAGGAGCGGCCCAATATGATTTGGAAATTCAAAAAGATAAAAAGCCTCTCAGATTCAATACCAAGAATGCAATCTGGGTTGGCAATCTGACTCCAGGAAATTACAAAATAAAAATTCGCGCTAAAGACCAAAGAGGTGTTCCTGCCGACTGGTCACCGCCGGTTGACTTTATTGTGGCTTTAGAGACGCCTCACTTGCTCTCACCTGCTTCGGAAAAAGAAATCCTCTCGAAAGCCGAAGAAAAAACCGAGCTGCATTTTTCTTGGGATGTGGTCAAAGGTGCTGACACATATTCATTTGAACTAAGCTCAGAGGATGGAACTTTCGAGAAAAAAGAAGAATTGAAAAAAACTGAAATCAGCTTGAAGCTTTCTGTAGCCAAAAAATACAATTGGAAAGTCAATGCCACCGGCATGGGAATGCAAAGTGAGCAACCAGCTTTGGGGCAATTTTCTTTATTGGGTGAGAAGATTAAAACTCCCACTTTAGAGAAACCGGAATCTGAATTTGTGCGAGAGGTGAAATGGCAAGCGGTGCCTTTTGCTCAATCTTATACCTACAATTTATCGCGGTTGGATCCAAAGACCAAAACTTGGAAATTGGTTGAGAAAAAAGAAGGCAAATTAGAAACTGAAATGATTTTACCCGCCGAGATGCCTGGTGGTCTTTATCGCCTTCAAACCAGCGCGCAGGGGACTTTGCGAGTTCCTTCCTCAACAACTCAATTGGATTTCAAAGTGAGATCAGGAAATCGCTCCCCGGCCGCTGAGGAAATAGCCACTCTTCGCTTGTCGATTGATCGACTGATTGGTTGGTATGGAATTGCCAGTTATCTTTTGACGGTTGTCGATTACAAAGGAGTGAATTTCGATCGCTCCAATTCCAATCTCAATTACTCGGCCATAGGTGGAACTGGACGCCTGGGTGCAGGTTATCTTTCAGCCAAAAGTCCATGGGGATTTTTGGGGATCATCGATTTGGGCGGGATCACAGTCGTCAATGCTTCCAACTACACCTATGCGTCGATCGAAGGAAATGGAATTTATCGCAGCCAACTGGGACTGCGCGGAGAATTGCGACAACAGTTTGGACTTTTCTATAAAGAACTCCCCGAGACCTATGGAAGAAATTCCAATTCAATCACCTCGATGCAACTGGTAAAGTCACTGGGACCTCATTATGGAATCGAATATTGGTTAGCCATGACTTCCAAGTGGGGATTCCAGCTGAACGCTCATCTCTACCCCAGCCTGGTCAAAGTCAGCACTCCCAATGGCCAAGATATCCAACCAAGTCTGTCCAATCAGGTCGGTGTTTTGGCGAGCTATCGCCTGCAAAAAAATTTGACGGGTCTTGCAGGCTATGCTTTTCGTCAAGATCAAATGATTTACCAAGCCCAGCCAGGTCGCGGTTCGGCAGGCAATAATGATTTCAATCAGGTTCAACTGTCGGGACATTATCTCAATCTTTTTCTCGAGTGGGCACTATGAAAAAAATCTCGCAAATGAAAATACCGATCGCCACAAAAATCATCGGCCTCACCGTTTCGATTGTCATTGGCGCCACCGCACTGATCGCCAAGCAATCGTCGGAATATTTCAAAAAAGTCATGATTCAGCGAGAAGATTACTCGAACATGTCGGAGGCAAACGCTCGCTCCAAAGAAGTTGAAAATTTATTGACCAGCGCGCTAGATCGAGGTCAGGCTCTGACCAATCTTCTTCTGACAGATGAAGGTAGCAGGACTCTTCCTTTGCAATTTGCCAAAGAAAAAAATATTCTTTCCATCGAACTGTGGAAAGTGACGCCGCAGGGATTTGAATTCGTCAGACGTCAAAGCAATGAGGAAGAACTAAAAAAATCTCAAGCTCGACACTCAATCGATGATTCAGGTTCACCAAAAAATTCCATTTCCCATGCGCTCAGTGACCCAGAAAAATATCGAAATTCGAAA
>JAYUCD010000189.1:0-10606 GCA_043740515.1 Bdellovibrio sp.
CTGATCATCAAAGCGTATCCCTGCATCCTTCTGAAGCTTTGTACGAAGCTCAGTTTCGGCTTTTTGATTTTCTTTGATCATATTATCGAAATCCTCACCGCGAAACGAGTTCGAAGCCAGGGCGTTCAAAGCGATCATCAATCCAATAACAGTCAGTAAAATTTGTTTCACCTGTTTATCCTCCAAAGAATAAAAGATCAGTTTAGTTATTACATGCTTACAGAGCAAAGCTGAAGCCAGGCCTCAAAACTCCCCTTTTCGCTTAAATCGTTTAGAAGGCCTGAAATCCGAGTGGGGTGCCAGCGCTCGATGAACAGCTGTCAAAGCTTTAGACAGGGTAGAAAGGCTTTTGCTTGCCGACTCTCAAGCGCTTGGTTATCTTGGCCTGCATGCCCATCCAATTGATCTTTCCCAGTAGCCTTTACCAAGGCCCTCTCAAGCTTACCAAGGCCTCGATCGTCCATCAGAACCGAGAGATGCTCGATGAGATCTTTAAGATTCGAGACATCGATGAGAGCGGAGTGAAGTGGTCCCAGGGCCATTACCCCGGCGGTTACACATCTTACGCAAGCATGGATCGGTTGCATAAATTCTCGACCACTTTCGAGCGCTTGGAAAAAAAGATTGATCTCAAAGTTCAGCAGTTTGCCAAGCATCTGGACATGGATTTGGCTGGACGAAAGCTCCGGATGACTAATCTTTGGGTAAACATCATGCCGACTCAAGTAGTTCACTCGATGCATCTGCATCCCCTGTCGGTGATCAGCGGCACTTATTACGTGCAAACTCCAAAAAACAGCAGTGCGCTGAAGTTCGAAGATCCCCGTCTGGTCGCCTTCATGGCTTCGGTGCCACGAAAATCGAAGGCTCGTATCGAGAATCAGCGCTTCGTCTCAATCAGGGCGCAGGCCGGGCAGCTCATACTCTTTGAGAGTTGGATGCGCCACGAAGTCCCGCCCAATCAGAGCCTCACCGAGAGAGTCAGCCTGAGCTTCAATTACGACTGGATTTAGTTCAATCCTTGATTCTGGAAAAAAATACTATGGACTGAATTCGAATCGAGAAATTTGACTCTCAGGGTGGACTCACGTAAAGCTTTTCCTCTCGGCGAATTCGTCGAATGCACTCTGATCATGAGGTAAAGAAAATGCGTATCAATTTGCTGGAAATTCCTGAAGAAGGCAAAAGCTGGATCTGCAATGACAAGACAACTGAACTGAATGAATCCCTGCGCGATCTCATCGGTAAAAAATCTTATGCAGTCGAATTTACCATTCGTCCGCTGCAAGCAGGAACCTACGAGCTCACAGGTTTTGTACGCACAGAAATCCCAGAGGATTGCTCCCGATGTGGCATCGATTTCGATATGCCGGTTGATGAAAAATTCAAAGAACTGTTGATCCCCGAGCAGCCGCTTGAGCGGAATGCCAAATACAGCAAAGTGAACCATGTCTCTGATCTGAAAGAAGATAGCCTCTCCTCAGTCGAGTACTCGGGTCATCATTTTGAGGCCGGTGAGTATATTCATGAAGTCGTAGGCTTGGCGGAGCCTCTGATTCCGGCGCCACCTTGCGATGCTCAGGGAAATTGCAGCAAGTGTTTGAAAAATGTGAAAGACCTGGTTTTCAAGTACGAAGACAAGGGATTTGAAGCTCCAGTCCAGCCCTTTTCTGTTTTAAAAAATATCAAGCTCAATTGACGCAAGTTGTCCTTGATTTTCGAGGACATTTTGAACTAAAACTCTGGTTCGCCAAATTGACCGAAATACGAGGAATATTATGCCTACTCCAAAGAAAAAAACGTCCCGCTCTCGCCGAAATATGCGTCGCAGCCACGATGGGCTTGTGGCTCCAGCTGTTGCAATTGATAAAAAATCCAAAGAATTGGTTCGTCCCCATATTGCTCACAAAGCTGCAGATGGCGCTTTTTACTACAAAGGTAAACAAATCAGTGCCGCGAAAAACGCGTAGCTGATTGGCTATGGCGCAATTTCGCACTCGAGTGAAGGGCACAGGTTCCTACCTGCCTAGCAAAATCCTCAGCAACACGGATCTTGAAAAGCTCGTTGATACCAACGATCAATGGATCCGTGAACGCACTGGAATTGAGCGGCGTCACATCGCTGCTCCAGACCAGGCAACATCTGATCTGGCTTTCGAGGCCACTCTGCTCGCAGCTAAAGATGCTGGCATTCAAATTAAAGACATCGACTGCATCATGGTGGCAACTGTCACTGGTGATTATCAAACTCCAAGCACAGCCTGTGTTTTACAAGCGAAATTAGGACTGCCGGGAATTCCCGCTTTTGATCTCAATGCTGCTTGCTCGGGTTTTCTTTATACTTTGGCGATGGCCGATGCCTGCATTCGAATCGGCATGTATAAAAATGTTCTCGTGGTTGGCGCTGAAGTCATCTCACGATTTATCAACTACAAAGACCGTGAGACCTGCATTTTATTCGGTGATGGAGCCGGCGCTTGGATTTTGTCTCAAGCTTCTGCAGACGCCACTGACGTGATCTACAGCAGCCACTTGCAAGCCGAAGGATCTTTGGGCGAGTTGTTCATCCGTCCTCACGGTGGCTCTCGAAAACCCGTGACCGCTGAAAATTTGAACGATCCCGGATTTTGGTTTCAGATGAAGGGCCGGGAGATTTTTAAAAATGCCGTTCGAACCATGTCAGCAACTTGCACCCAGGCGCTTGACGCCAATCAAATCAAACCGGAGCAAGTGGATTGGTTGGTTCCTCATCAAGCCAATTGGCGAATCATGGAGGCGGTTGCAGGACATTTTAATTTCCCAACGGAGCGAGTGGTTTCGATTGTCCACGAGATGGGAAATACTTCGGCTGCAACCGTGCCTGTGGCCTTCGATACGGCTCGCAAAGATGGTCGAATCAAACGAGGCCAGACAATTTTGCTCACAGCCTTTGGCGCCGGCCTGACAGCTGGAAGCGTCTTACTTAAATTTTAAGGAACAAAAATATGTTTCATTTGATCTTTCCAGGCCAAGGAAGTCAGCAGCCTGAAATGGGAAAGCTTCTGTTTGCTAACTTCCCTATTGCTCGTCATAGCTTCGAGGAAGCTAACGATGCGTTGGGTTTGGATATAAAAAAATTATGTTTCTCAGGAAGCGAAGCGGACTTGGCTTTGACTGAAAATACTCAGCCTTGTCTCTTAGTTGTTTCGACTGCGACTGAGCGTGTTCTTCGTACTCAAATGGGCGTGAATGCCACGGTTGCTTCCGGTCATAGCATTGGCGAGTACGCTGCTCTGGTCGCTTCGCAAGTGATGCCTTTTTCCGCAGCAGTGAGGGCCGTTCGACAGCGTGGCCAAGCCATGCAGTCAGCAGTGCCCGTCGGAATGGGTGGAATGGTCGCGGTTCTGGGTTTGAATCCTGAACAGGTCCAGACTCTCTGTGATTGGACCGTGAAAAATTCGGGCTTTGCACCTTTGAGTCCGGCGAACTTTAACTCCCCAGGACAAATCGTGATCAGTGGCTCGCAAAAGGCAATCACCTGGTTGAAAGAAAATTTCAAAGCTGAAGAGCTCTTTCCAGATAACAAGCGAATCAAATTGATTCCACTTTCGGTCTCTGCTCCCTTTCACTGTGAAATGATGAAGCCGGCCGAAGAAAAAATGCGCCAAGTACTGAGCGAGATTGCTTTTCAAGAACCGAAGTTTCCAATATTACAGAATTTTACCGCCAAGGCGCACACCAAGCCGAGCGAGATCAAAGAAAACCTAATTCGTCAGATCTCGGCTCCAGTCAAGTGGATGCAAAGTATGGAGCTTGCGAAAGATCAGGCGTGGACCACTTGTATCGAATGTGGAGTCGGCAAGGTGCTTCATGGACTTTTGAAAAAAATTGACAGCGAGGCCTTCAAAGTCTTCAATACGACCTCGCTCGAAGATCTTGAAAACATAGAAAAATTTGTGAAAACCCAAGCCTAATTTTTGGCATCCAAAGGACTTCGAATTGTTAGAAACAAGCCCTCCCCACTCATTGCAGTCAAGCTCAGCAAACCTTCAGGGAAAGAAAATCTTTGTCACCGGCGGCAGTCGTGGAATCGGTGCAGCTATTGTCCAAACCCTTGCAGAACGCGGTGCGGTTGTCGGCTTCACTTACTCTTCTCGTGAGGATTCGGCGCAAAAAGTCTTGAGCGAACTTCCGGGGAAAGGCCATTTTTGCCTTCAGATGAAGCTGGACGAGGAGACTTCAGTCGATGCGGCAGTCGAAAGCGCTCTGGAAAAGTTTGGCAATTTGGACGGCTTGGTAAATAACGCAGGCATCACTAAAGACGGCTTGTTGCTGCGAATGAAAACAGCCGATTTTGATTCTGTGATCACGGCAAATCTGCGGGGAACTTTTCTCGTTACCAAAGGCTTTTTAAAAAGCATGATCAAAGCCCGAACCGGATCGATTGTGAATATCACGAGCGTTGTAGGACAAACTGGCAATGCGGGACAGTCAAATTATGCGGCGAGCAAGGCCGGAACCGAAGCATTCAGTCGCAGCATCGCCTTGGAAGTGGCCTCTCGTTCAGTGCGAGTCAATTGCATTGCGCCAGGCTTTATCAGCACCGAGATGACAGCCATTCTGACCGAGGATCAAAAAAAGTCCATTCTGACGCAAATTCCTTTGCAAAGAATCGCCGAAGCCTCCGAAGTCGCAACCGCTATTTGTTTTTTACTCAGTGAGGATTCAAAATACATCACCGGCCACACCTTGAGTGTGAATGGTGGACTTTTTATGAATTAGGACAGCTGAATTAATTTTTTGAAATTAATTTTAGAAATTGAATAGCAGAACTAGACATCTGAATTGGAACTGAATTAAGTTGGTTGTGAAAAAAATGAGATTAACGTTTCGCAGGAGGAAACATGGCTTTGAGCCCAAAAGTAAAAGAAATCATCGTTGAACAACTGGGTGTGGATCCAGAAAAAGTAAAAACAGAAGCTTCGTTCATCGACGATCTTGGCGCTGATAGCTTGGATATTGTTGAACTTGTGATGGCAATGGAAGAAGAATTTGATCTCGAAATTCCAGATGAAGACGCTGAAAAACTTCGCACTGTGGGCGATGTGGCTTCTTATTTGGAGAAAAAAGGAAAAGCCTAGTCAGCATGAAGCGCGCGGACTCTCCAAAGCATCTCATTCGGCAGTTAAAGCGCGTCGTGATCACTGGATCTGGCGCTCTCACTCCTTTGGGATTAAATCTAGAAGAGTCCTGGGAAAAAGCTCTCGCTGGTCAAAGCGGAATTGAGAAAATCACCAAGTTTTCAACTGAAGGCTATGATGTGAGTTTCGCCGGTGAGGTCAAAGGCTTTCAGCCTGACCTTTATATTCATAAAAAAGAACAGAAGAAAATGGATCTGTTCATTCAATATGCCGTAGCTGCAACCAAAATGGCTTTGGATGATTCAGGTCTTGTGATCAATGCGGAAAATGCCGAACGGGGCGGAGTTTTTATTGGCTCCGGCATGGGCGGCCTTCCCAATATCGAAGACGAATATCGCAAGCTCTTAGAAAAAGGGCCCAGTCGAATCAGTCCATTTTTTATTCCTGCAGTGATTACGAATTTGGCCTCAGGCCAGGTTAGCATTCTGTTTGGAGTAAAGGGTCCTAATTACTCGATCACTTCAGCTTGTGCAACTGGTGCTCACTCAATCGGTGAAGCCTATAATTACATTCGCATGGGAACCTGCGATTACATGATCGCTGGTGGTTCAGAGAGCACAGTCTGCCCGATGGCGATTGGTGGCTTTGCCTCCATGCGAGCTCTATCGACTCGAAACGCGGAACCTCAACGAGCCTCTCGACCTTTTGACAGGGACCGAGATGGCTTTGTTCTCGCCGAAGGTGCCGCCGTTTTGATTTTGGAAAGTTTAGAGCACGCCGAAAAACGCGGGGCTCGAATTCTTGCTGAAGTAACCGGATACGGCGCTTCGTCTGATGCTCATCACATGACCAACCCTGCTCCCGGTGGGGAAGGTGGAGCGCGGGCTATGCGCTTTGCACTTCAAGATGCAGGCTTAAAAGCTTCCGACATTCAGTATATCAATGCGCACGGGACAAGCACTCCGGTTGGTGATGAGCTTGAAACGGCGGCGGTTAAAGCTGTCTTCGGAGACTCGGCGAAAAAACTTTGGATGTCTTCGACGAAGAGTATGACGGGGCACACTTTAGGTGCGGCGGGCGCAATCGAAGGAGCTTTCTGCTTGATGGCTTTGCGGGATCAAATTGTTCCGCCGACAATCAACTTGGAAAATCCAAGTGAGACTTGTGATCTGGACTATGTAGCTAACAAGGCTCGTGACGGAAAGTTGCAGCACGTGATGAATAACTCTTTTGGTTTCGGTGGCACCAACGCCTGCCTTATCTTCTCTAAAATATGATGAAAATTTACGTCGGATCGGATCACGCCGGAGTCGAATTCAAATCTGAGTTGATTCGAGAGCTCATGAACTCTCACTGGATTTCTGAATTAAAACGCGAAGTGATTGATATGGGACCGCAGTCTTTGGAATCGGTTGATTATCCTGATTATGCTGATTTAGTTTGCAAAAAAATTCATGGTTTTTCGCTGGTGCAAGAATCAACAACCTTGTCTCTACCAAGCGAGATTGGAATTTTAATTTGTGGTTCCGGTGAGGGTATGGTGATGCGAGCCAATAAGTTTCCTCACATCCGTGCTGCACTTTGCTGGAATGCGGAATCCTCTCGCCTCAGTCGCGAACACAATGACGCTAATGTGCTTTGTCTTGGCTCTCGGTTGGTCGACAGCGAGACTTGCAAACAAATCGTGCAATTGTTTTTAAGCACTCCTTTTGCGGGCGGACGTCATGCCCGAAGGGTTGCCAAAGTCTCTACTCCCGTCTGATACTGTTCGCTATGAGCGCAACACATTTAGAAAATCTCAAAGTCCAAGATCCCGAACTTTATTCTTTTATCGATCACGAAACCGACCGGCAAAAATTCGGGCTTGAAATGATTGCTTCTGAAAATTATGCCTCAATGGCTGTAATGGAGGCTCAAGGCAGCGTTCTCACTAACAAGTACGCCGAAGGCTATCCAGGCAAGCGCTACTATGGCGGTTGCCAATTCGTCGATCAGGTTGAAAGCTTGGCGATTGAGCGAGCCAAAAAATTATTTTCCTGCGGCTTCGCCAATGTTCAACCTCACAGCGGCAGTCAGGCCAACATGGCAGTTTACCTCGCCGCACTAACGGCTGGTGACACTGTGCTTGGAATGGATTTGTCGCACGGTGGGCATTTGACCCATGGATCACCGGTTAATTTTTCCGGCATCCTCTACAAGGGGGCCTCTTACAAGTTAGATCCTGAAACAGGGCGACTGAATTATGAAACCATTCGGACTCTGGCCAAGGAATTCAAACCAAAGATGATCATTGCTGGATACAGTGCCTACCCGCGAGTTTTGGATTTTGCAAAATTCAAAGAGATCGCAAGCGAAGTCGGAGCCACTTTGCTCGTCGACATGGCACACTTTGCTGGCTTGGTGGCCGCTGGAATTCATCCTTCGCCTTTTCCACATGCAGATTTTGTGACTTCAACAACTCACAAAACATTGCGTGGTCCTCGCGGTGGTTTGATCCTAACGAACAACGAAGACTTTGCTAAAAAAATGAATTCCAAAATCTTTCCAGGGATTCAGGGCGGACCTTTGGAGCACGTCATTGCAGCTAAGGCTGTTGCCTTTGGAGAGGCTCTTCGTCCTGACTTCAAAAACTACAGCCAAAAAGTTGTCGACAATGCCAAAGCTCTGGCCGAACAGTTGCTCGGCGAGGGCTTTGATTTGGTGACGGGCGGAACAGACAACCATCTGATTTTAGTGGATCTATCCAATAAAGAAGTGACCGGCAAGCTTGCTGAAATTTCTTTGGACCAAGCTGGAATCACTGTGAATAAAAACACGGTTCCAAACGAAAAACGAAGCCCCTTTGTCACCAGTGGGATTCGCATCGGCACTCCGGCTCTGACGACCCGAGGAATGGGTCTGCCAGAAATGAAGCAAATTGGAGTTTGGATTGCTCAGGTTCTTCGAGAGCCCGAAAATGAAAAACTGAAAAATCAAATTCACTCGCAAGTGAAGCAACTGTGTGAGCGCTTTCCGATTTATAAGTCATAAAGGTAGGTTCAATCCGTTGATGAGAGTCCGAAAGTCCTTCAAAATTCGAAATCTAATAAGCGCAAGTTTTTTGGCCAGTTTCTTAGTTAGTTTCTTGGCAATAGGAATTTTGGCGGGCTGCGCTTCGCCCACTTTTAAACCGAAGGGACCGGACCGAGTCGCAAGTCCTCCTGCGCCGGCTAAATTTGCAGTTGAAGGTAAAGAAGAAGTTGTTCTCAATGACTGGCAAGAGAAAAAAAATAAGAGTTATTTTGATTGGCCAGTCGATGATGCTCGCATGTCCAGAGGCTTCCTGCTGAATCGGCGAAAGCCTCATCTGGGAATCGACCTTGCTGCACCCAAAAATACTAAAATTTATGCGGCTCATGACGGCATGGTGATTTACACAGGACGAGATTTTCATGGTTTCGGACGAATGATTATGATCGAAGGCAACCAAGGCTGGGCCACGTTGTACGCTCATTTATCCAAAGCTCAAGTGAGAGAAGGTCAAAAAGTAAGCCAAGGAGAGCAAATTGGATTGATGGGTCGAACAGGTCACGCCACCGGAGTTCACCTCCATTTTGAAATTCGAAAGTCCAAAGGGCCTGTCGACCCTCTCCTTTATTTGCCTGTCGGATCACGCCTCGCCCGTCGCCATTGATTGCTCTTGAAATCCTAAAAGTTTGCGTAAACGTTCAGAGAGTAAATAGAGTTTTCAGCAGCATAAATTCTTGATTCGGAGGAAAAAACTTTCCCCTCCGATCCATTGAGGTCCGCATAAGACGCAATGGCTGGATTAATAGTCACTTTTCCTAGAACCCAGTTCAAACCTATTTCTGAATTGAAAAGATTGGCAACGTCCATAGTCGAGCGGCCTCTTTGAGCTTCAGTCGAATACAGAATCATTTGCGCTTGGGAATAAGCATTCAGGGTATCACTAAAATTGTAAGTGAGCGTTGGCCCTGTGGTGAGGTGGTAAATAGCATCACTTCCACGTTTGGAGCGAGAATTATTAAAGGTCAATCGAGGTGAAAGCGCAAAGTCGAGATTGAAATGGGGATTCAACACCCATGATGGACCCAAATCGAATCGAAGGTAACCGACTCGACCTAAACCGCGAGCTGATTTCGAAGTGCCAATATAATATCGAGTGGTTGGAGTCCAAGGCTCGGACCCTAGAATCCGGCTTTCTGTCGTATAAACTGATTTCAAAATCAGATCTCCGAGCGCCTGCTGCTGGGGAGCTTCATCTGAATTTCCATTTTGGAAAACATCTACGTCGGGCCCCGCCATATCATTGAAATTCGATCGACTGAACGCCAGTTGCTGAATTCCAACCGACATTTTTGAGGTCAACTTATAGCCAAGACCAACCGTGTACTGAGTTGAAATTCCAGCCGCTCCACCATGGTCACTGGCAGACTGTACGGTTGCAGAAGTTTCGGCCCAAAACTCTGCAATAAACTGGCTTTTATTTTTATCTGTCGATTCTCCGGTGGAAGTTTTAAGACTTTGCGAGCTAGAAGTCTCAAAGTTCGGCGAGCGCTCGTCGGTTTTTGTTAAAAGAGTTGAGATTGAATCACTTTGGGCGTGAGACAAGGAGGCGGCTATCAAACAAACGAGGAAAAGGCTTGCAATTACTTTCATGAGATTCCTTCTGAAAAGTTTTCCAATCAAATACGTTATAAACTCACGAAACTGTGTAACCAGAGATTCTTCTGAAATCAAAATAAAGCTTCCCCGTTACCAAGAAGCTTTCATTTAGGTTGAGGAGCATTTAGCTTCAGGCACAGGCCGCATGGGTTTGCGTCTCAATTGCGAAAGTAAATTTTATCCTGAAGGGATCATCGTTTGACGAGGCGTATCATTTATCAGATAAGGACTTTGTCGAGGAAATCAGGGTGCTCAGCACCCTGATTTTGGGGATGTTTCGACACCAATTCTTAGATAAATGCCTGGAACAGTTCTTGATCTATATGACTGCGTCGGGTTTAAACAAGTAACAAACTGGCTTCAGTGAATGGAGCCACAGAATAACAAAAGGGGTCCACGTGAAAAAATTAGCAGCAATCATCGTCTTGATGATGACAGCTTCAGCAATGGCACAAGAAGCCGCAACTGAGTCAAACACCAACACAATGAGTGTCAACACTGGCAGCAATTCGACAAAGAAAGACATCGACGAAGAAATCACAAATGCAAAACTGCGAGCCGTGACCGGTTCAAAGAAAAACATTTCTGTATCTTCTAGCTTCAGCTACGTTGGTGGACCTTTGAATCACCCAACCAGCACAGAGCGTCCTCAATTGAATGCTCAAGCTGCTGCTGATCCTGCAAAATTATCAGGTCAGATTGCGACCAAATGGCGAGTTTCTGATCACGATAACTTGAGCCTTGGTTTCGGAGTCGATTTCACTCCTGAGCACAAAGATGCTAAAACTGGTGATCTTTTGCCTGCAAAAACATATGCGAGC
>JAYUCD010000190.1:0-2528 GCA_043740515.1 Bdellovibrio sp.
AACTGGGACTCAGGAATCCGCTCCGAGCAGTTCAACAACAGCCGCCGCCGCTCCCAGCGCACCAGCTGCCACAGCCGCTCTCTCATCTGTTGGTTCAGGTGAAATGAGAAGCATCGAACAGCTCAGTCAAATGCCCGGCAATCAACGACCACAATATGATTCCGAAGATCGACGATTGGGACGACAAGGCGTTGTTTCCTTCTCGGGATTTGTCAGCAAAGAAGGAAATATTTCTGATTTCAAAATGATTCAAAGTTCTGGTCACCGTGAACTGGATGCAAAAACTTTGAAGGCTCTCAAGTCTTGGAAATTCAAACCAGGACAAGAAGGTCTGGTTGAGATTCCGTATCAGTGGGTTTTAAAAGGTGAGCCGCAGATTATTCCTGCGACCTTAAGAATTAAAAAAGCTCAGGTAAGCCAAAACGCTGGATAACCTGAGCTTTGAATAAGCTTTAGAATCACGAAAAAGAAAAATCAAAAATTAATCTTGGAAAAGATCTTTCTGAGATTGAGTCGAACCCTTGGTATTAGTTGCGGATTTTCGCTTCTTACCTTGATTCTTATCACGTCGAATTCGATTCAATTCAGTCGCACGAGTCTTAGATGCCATTTTATCCTCCGGTATTGCAAGGCAGCAGAGCTACCAAATCGGCACAGCCAAGTCAACCGAGTGCCGAGTTAAACTCTCATTCTGTGGGCTATTTTGAAAAGCGTAGTTGAGCGCAAACTTGGGCCCTAAGAACCCGATGCCAGCCGTGTAAAGGCTTGAATCTGTTTCGTTATTTCGGCCGACTCCCCAACGAAGCACCAACCAGCGGTTCATGTAACTCTCCATACCCGCTGCCAGAGCCGGACGAGCCAGGCTATTTCCCGAGTCCGTGATCACGTCGGCTTTTACTCGAACGAAGCGTTTGAAGTTGTAACTAGCGCCAATCGCCGTCGTTTGTTTCAAGCGATAAGCCTCAGGAAGCCCCGCACTCACAGGCAAAATATTATCAAAAACCACAGCCGCTCCGAATTCTTTGCTCGGGGCAAACAAAAATCCAGCTTGAACATTTGTCTGAGTAAAATGATCACTCGCCAGTCGATCGTCTTCATGATTCACGGCCAAACCAAATCCCAATCCCTCACGAATGAAATTTCCAAATGACAATTTCAAATCTCGCTGAAAAACATTTTCGCCTGCGCCCGTTGGCACAGTGGTTCTTTGTACGTAAGAAAAAGAAGTCGGCAAAACCGTGTCTTTCATATTGTCAGTGAGGCTCAAAGCAACATCTTGAGCTGAGCCCAAGTTCGTTTGCTTGGAAGAACCAAAGCCAGCTGAAAAATAATAGCCAGTTAAAAATGCAAGTGCGGCTGGATTTCCAAAAGGTGATTCGCTGGCTTCAACAGCCGCTCTTCCTGACTCGCCAGTCGCCGCCGACACCGAGCCGACATAAGCTTGCGAGTGCAAACTCAAAAAATAGAGACTGAGCAAAATTGCGATTGAAAATTTGGACATTCAGCCCCCAGTCCTAAGAGGCTAACAAAAAAATCTGAGTGTTCAATCTTTATCCGTTGGGCCCAGCTTACTTTCGAATACACATGGTGAGATAAGCCGCACAAGGAAATTGGCCGTCAACTCCGCAGCCAGGGTACATTCCCTTCGCAGGATCGGCCGCAGTTCCTGGAAAAAAAACTTCGTCATAGACGACAGTTCCCGATCCGTAGCAAGCGCTGCCCCCCTTTTTCGGGACGATACAATGGCGAGAAACATTAATGTCCCACTGATCCGCCGGCAAAAAACGTCGGAGAGCGTGCAGTATTCCCGGTCGATCTCGATGAGATGGATGAAAGAGGCCATCATCTGGAGACTCGGGTGGCGGCGAGTAAGGCTCCGCTGGACAGGTCGCGACCGGATTACTTGAGCCGACCAAATAAGCCGGTCGGTAGCGATCTTCATTGCGAACAATCTTCATTTTCAAACCACAGTCCCAGCCGACTCCAGCAGTTCGTGCACCTGAATCCATCTCGTACTCTTCCACGGAAGCGAGAGAATCCATGGGAGGAACCGATGGCGGCGGAAGTGTCGGGTCTGACACATGGGGATTCACCGTGCCGAAGTGGACGCGAAATCCTTTGCCGTAAGCGTAGCGCGCATCTGCACTTGGACCAGCAAGAACTTCCGCTGTGCCGCCCGCTCCTGGAGCCGCTGACGCATAACCAAGAGCTAAAAATCCGGCATCATACTGTGCGTTCAGAGCGGAAAAATTCGCGTTTCCCGGAGAGGCAATTTTAAATCTCGCTCCCAAGGGTCGTTCACTGAAATTATTGACTCGAGAAAAATAATTCACAACAGCGTTTCGATCAGCCACGAAGGTGTCGGCGATAGCGTCCGTCGAAAGAACTGATAAAAAAGGGACGGCCGGAGAAATTCCACCTGGAACTGGCATCAAATCTGTTTTTGGAACATTGAATTTGCGAAACGAAAGTTGCAATTGATTGCCTGCAACTCCTGGCAATCCCAAAAGCGCTTCCTTCAATTTGAT
>JAYUCD010000191.1:0-9186 GCA_043740515.1 Bdellovibrio sp.
GGCATGCTCACCCTAGGTCCAGGGGAAACTGGCTCCTGGCTTGATTTAGAAAGAATTCAAAAATTAGCGCAGAGCGGTCAAGAATTAAAAAATTTAGAATCCGTCGAGCAAGCTGTCAGTATTGCAAACGTTGAAGCTGCAACAGAAATCAAAGGAGTGGTCAGTGTCGGGCCACTGGTGCAAATGACAGCAGCTGAAAATTTGCAAAAGAGGATTTTAGAGGATCCACTTCTTTCTCCCAGCCTCATTTCGAAAGACGAGAAAACTGCTTTGATCTATTTGCAGTTGAAAAGTGCGGACGCTCAGGTGCTGGCGCATTTTCAACCGAAGGTCAGTGAAATTTTGCAAAAGAATTTTCCTCAGTCGCTTGTGACAATTGGCGGGGTTCCGGCAATTCAAACAGATCTTGGACTTTTGCTCAATCGAGAGTTGCGAAATTTTTTGTTATTAACTGTCCTTGCTTGTGCATTGACTCTCGCTTTGATTTTTCAAACCTGGTCAACGGTGATCATTCCTTTGACCCTGACTGTTTTCTCAAACCTGATGGTTTTCGCGATGATGGCCCTGACGGGAATTCCATTTACAATTTTGTCTGCGACCATTCCAGTGCTGGTTTTTATCACGGTTGTATCACTGTCAGTGCATTTTTTATTGCGCTTGGATGAAGAAGGCACGCATCAAAATTTGCATTCAGGTCACAGAAATCAAACTGGGCAATTGACTTTGCTGTGGCAAGTTCACAAATCCATTTGGCTGCCAAATTTGCTAGGCTGTCTCACAAGCTGTGTTGGCTTTCTCACTTTGCTTTTGGGAGATGTGCCATTGATTCGAAATTATGGAGTCGCAGTTGCAGCGGCTGTCATGATCTCATGGTTATGCACCAGCTTTGGGATTTTGCCTTTGGTAATTCTGTTGCCAACGCCGATTCCTCGTCGTTGGGTGCAAAAGCCGGCTCGCTGGGCACTTTGGATCCTTCAGCATGCCAAAATTGTTTTTGCTTCTATCTTGATCCTCAGTGTGGGAATGGCCATCACCTCGACTCATTTATTTTGGACGGCGCGACTGTTCGATGATTTGCCAGCTGGCGAGCCATCACGAAAAACAACCGAAAAAATCGATAATAGTATGGGAGGAATTATTCCTCTCGAGGTTGTGATTCGCGATCAGAAAGAATCTCCTTGGAACGATCCTGAGAAAATTCACAAATTAGATCAGCTGGAAATCGATCTGCGAAAAACTGCAGGCGTTGGAACAGTTCGCAGCTTGCCAGATTTTTTTCATTCACTCGAACATTTGGAACATCCATTTTTTCCAAATTCTCGGCGATCGATTGCTGAGACTTATTTTATTTATTCCATGGCAGAAAAAAATCCAGTCGAAGCCTTTTTAGCTGATCAAGATCATAGCGCTCGGATTGAAATGCGCTTGCATGATCTGCCGTCGGATGAAATGCAACAGCTGGTGAAAGATTTAAAAGCCACAGTGCAAGCCCGTTTCCCAGAGGACCAAGTTTCGGTTGGCGGGATGGGTGCCATCGTTCACATCATCAATGACGAGCTCTCAACTGAATTGATTTTTGGATTTTGGCAAGCATTGGGAATCATCGCTGTGCTTCTCGCATTCATTTTTCGCTCTCTGCGTTGGTCCTTGGTCGCCTGCATTCCCAATTTGGTTCCGCCAATTGCCTTGCTTGGCTATCTGTCTCTGACTCGCACGCCGATCAAGCCTGGTGTTGCGATTATTTTCTCAATCGCTTTGGGACTTGCTTTCAACAACACCGTGTATGTTCTCAATCGTTTGCGGACGTTGAGAAAACAAAATAGAGATTTGCCGGTTGCTAAGGCCTTTTATCTTGAGGGAAATCCTTGTTTGGTTTCAACTTTCATTATGATGGCCGGATTCTCAGTCTTTTTGTTTTCCTATTTTTCTTTGAATCAAACATTCGGCGCTTGCATGCTCGTGTCAATCGTCGGCGGCTTGATTGGGGATCTGGTTTTTTTGCCAGTGCTTCTCAAGACCTTTCCCTTCGCCCTGGGGCCTCTACGTAAACCTGCCCGAGCGCCTCTCGATTAAATAGATTTTCTTCACTGCAGGCTTTGACAGAAACTGAAGCTTGACGGTAAAAATGGTAGCAGGAGAGCCACCATGCCACGTAGTTATTTATCAGGGTTCGGAAATCACTTTTCATCAGAAGCTGTCGTCGGCGCTTTGCCATTGGAGCAAAATTCACCTCAAGCCGCGCCGAAAGGTCTCTATGCCGAGCAACTGAGCGGCTCTGCTTTCACGGCACCTCGAGCGCAAAACTTGGCAAGTTGGCTTTATCGCATCAAGCCCTCTGTGCAACATAAGCCTTTTGTGGCGATGGAAGCTCTGACGGAAAAAACGTTTCTCAAAGCGAAATTTTCCAATCCCAATCAGATGCGCTGGAATCCAATGCCGTCAACCGGCTCAAGCTCAGATTTCGTCGAAGGAATTCGAAGCTTGCTCGGCACAGGTTCGCCGCTGGAGCAGAAAGGTTTGCAGATTCATCTTTTTTCTTTGGATCGTCCAATGGGTCAAAGATTTTTTATGAGTGCAGACGGAGATTTTCTGATTGTTGCGCAAACAGGAAATCTTGAAATCAAAACCGAGCTTGGAATTTTGGAAGCTCATCCTGGAGAAATTGTTTTGGTTCCGCGCGGAATGAAGTTTCAAGTCAATCCCGGAGCCGACAGCAAAATTTGCTCTGGCTACATTGGGGAAAACTTCGGCGCTCCTTTTCGTTTGCCGGAGTTAGGAACGATTGGCGCAAATGGTTTGGCCAACCGTCGACATTTTTTCACTCCAGTTGCTGCCTTTGAAGATCTCAATGGAAAATTCGAGTTGATTGGAAAATTCAACGGAGAGCTTTGGAAATCTGAATTGGATCACAGTCCATTAAATGTGGTTGCCTGGCATGGAAACTATGTTCCCTATAAATACGATTTGCACAAATTCAATACGATCAACACAGTCAGCTTTGATCATCCAGATCCATCGATCTTCACAGTGCTCACTTCTCCCAGTGACACGGAAGGTGTGGCAAATGTGGATTTTGCGATTTTCCCGCCGCGCTGGATGGTCGCTGAGCATACTTTTCGACCGCCTTATTTTCACCGCAATTGCATGAGCGAATTTATGGGTCTGATTGAAGGTGCCTATGATGCGAAAGCAGAAGGTTTCGTGCCCGGCGGTGGAAGTTTGCACAACGGTTATTCAGCTCACGGGCCTGACAAGGAAACTTTTCTCAAGGCTTCAGCCGCGGATTTGAAGCCGCACAAGATTGAAAACACCATGGCATTTATGTTTGAGTCGCGCAGCCCTTATTTATTAACTGAGTTCGCACTTAGAGGCGGTTTGTTACAAAAAGATTATTCGCAAGTCTGGCAAAACTTTCCGCATCAATTCAAATAGGCCCTTCGCCAACTCAGTCATTTAGTTTTGGTACAGCTCTTGCTGTCTTGCAGAGCCAACCAAGGAGAAGAAAATGGCAACGATTCAAAAACAGAGCACGACATACACTTCAAACAATTCGAAAAAAAGCGGTTTGTTCAATAAATTGAAAGCAATGCTTCCCCAATCGATCAGCAAACAAACAAAAAAGAAGCCGACTCCCGTCATGACCAAAGCTGCGAAAATGGCTGCTGATTTTGATCATGAAATCAAGATAACTAAAAGCAAGGCAGACAAAGCTCATGCTCCAGGCCATCGCAAATTGAATTTGAAAAGCGAAGTTCAAGCAGCCGCTGGCGAAAATGTGCATGCGCAAGAAGCTGATCAAACCTGGACAGCGCCAGGCGATCGCATCAAGCAGGTCAAGAGTTCACAAAAACGGCCGAATAGCCGCAGCTCTGGCCCTCGCAACTCGCGCTAGGCATGTTTCAAAAAATCCCAGAATGTGGCAATTCTCAACGGAAGATTTGCTCACCTATGACGGAGGCTCAGACTCAGGAGCCTCCTAACGCAATGCTTTGAAACGCCAGGACATATACCTTTTCTAGAATCCTTAATGGTAGAACTGAAGCAATCAAATTGTTTCTATAAAAGGGGGGCTCGCGTGAAAATCTTTTCTAAGCATCAAGTTGTCTTTGGATTTGTCTTAAGCTTGGTTGGTTTCAATCTCTTTTCAGGCTCGAGCGCGCTGGCTGCAAAAACTTTTGTCTATTGCTCCGAAGGTAGCCCCAGTTCATTCAATCCTCAGCTTGCCACAGACGGACCGACTTTCAATGCAAGCTCGCACACTGTTTATAATACTTTGGTGGAATTCAGACAAGGCTCGACCGAGATCGAGCCAGGTTTGGCTGAATCTTGGACTATTTCCAAAGATGGCCTGACCTATACTTTCAAACTTCGGAAAGGTGTTAAATTTCATGCCAATGAAATTTTCAAACCGACACGAGATTTAAAAGCTGACGATATTCTCTTTTCTTTTGATCGACAGCGAGTCGCAACTCATCCCTACAGCAAAATTTCTGGCGGCAGCTACGAATATTTTCAGAGCATGGAAATGGGAAAGATCATCAAAGAGATTCGCAAAACAGATGATCAAACAGTGGTGTTTGTGCTGACCCATCAAGAGGCACCCTTCTTGGCAAATCTAGCGATGGATTTCGCCAGCATTTTTTCTGCTGAGTACGCCGATGCCATGTTGAAAGCCAAGACGCCCGAAAAAGTTGATACCAATCCTGTCGGAACAGGACCTTTTGTGTTTAAGAGTTATCAAAAAGACACCTTGATTCGCTACACAGCTAACGAGACTTATTGGAAAGGTAAACCAGCGATTGAAAATTTGGTCTTTGCAATCACCCCCGATGCTTCGGTTCGTGCTCAAAAATTAAAAGCGGGCGAGTGCTCTTTGATTGCTGAGCCTGCTCCACAAGATATCGAAGCTTTCAAGGCTAACAATAAATTAGCAGTGCTTGAAAAAGAAGGTCTGAACGTAGGCTATTTGGCCTTCAATACTCAGAAAGGGCCTTTCATTAAGAAAGAAGTGCGAGAGGCAATCAACTATGCGCTCAACAGAAAATCTTATTTAGAAGCGATCTACATGAACCGCGCCACTATGGCCAAGAATCCAATCCCGCCAACCATCTGGTCTTATAACAATTCGGTGGCTGACTATGCTTACAATCCTGAAAAGGCAAAGGAGATTTTGAAAAAAGCTGGGTATCCAAACGGCTTTGAGACTGAAATGTGGACCTTGCCGGTTTCACGGCCTTACAATCCTGCCGGTAAAAAAATGGGCGAGATGATGCAAGCGGATCTAGCGAAGGTCGGTATCAAAGTCAAATTGGTCACCTACGATTGGCCGACTTATTTGGAGAAATCAAAAAAAGGTGAGCATCAGATGATTCAAATGGGTTGGACTGGCGACAATGGCGATCCCGACAATTTTTTCAACGTACTGCTTGGCTGCTCCGGCGTTGAAGCGGGATCCAATTTAGCGCGCTGGTGTTTTCGACCTTTCAACACATTGATTGAGCAAGCAAAGCAAACAGCGGATATTAAAAAGCGAACTCAATTCTATATGAAGGCTCAAACCATCTTCAAGCAAGAAGCCCCTTGGGTGACTTTGGCTCATGCCCGTGTTTACCGAGCGATGTCGAGCAAAGTGACGGGTTATCAGATTCATCCTTTCGGTACCGAGCAATTTGAAAAGGTCGATCTGAAATAATGTTTTTGGGCTTCATCAAAAAATTCTTATTGGTGATTCCCACATTGATTGGCGCAAGTCTGATCGCCTTTGCTTTGATCCGCCTGATTCCTGGAGATCCTGTTTTAAATCTCTTAGGTGAACGGGGAGGCGATCCTGCACTCATTCAAGAAATGCGAATCAAATTTGGTTTGGATAAACCATTGCCTGAGCAATACCTGCTCTTTGTGAAACGAGCTGTGCAAGGAGACATGGGCCAGTCAATCGTCTCCCATCGCCCGGTTTCCGAAGAATTCTGGTCGCGCTTTCCAGCGACCGTCGAGCTATCGGTGGTGGCTCTGATCTGGTCCGTTTTGCTAGGGATCCCACTTGGCATGCTTGCTGCGGTTAAACGAAATTCTGTTTTTGATTACTCGGTGATTGGAGTGTCTTTGATTGGCTATTCGATGCCGATTTTTTGGTGGGGCCTGATCCTGGTGATTTTCTTTTCTGTGAATTTGGGTTGGTTCCCAGTTTCTGGCCGCATCGAAGTGATGTATGACATTCCTTCAGTCACTGGATTTATGCTCATCGATTCGCTCTTGAGCTCGGATGGCCTTGCTGCTTTTTGGAGTGCCAGCAAACATCTCGTGTTGCCGGCAATCGTCCTCGGGACCATTCCGCTGGCAGTGATGGCCAGGATGACTCGCTCGTCTTTGCTCGAAGTTTTAGGCGAAGATTACGTTCGTACAGCTAAGGCCAAAGGCATGAGTTTTTTTCGAGTCGTTTTTATCCACGCTCTTCGCAATGCTTTGATTCCAATCGTCACCGTCATCGGGCTTTTGGTTGGCACACTTCTCACGGGAGCAGTGCTCACAGAAACAATTTTCTCTTGGCCCGGAATCGGTCGCTGGCTAGTGAAATCGGTTGAAGCACGAGATTATCCAGTCATTCAAGGCGGAGTTCTTTATTTATCTTTTCTGATTGTGATGATCAATTTGTTAGTCGATGTGGTTTACCTCTGGGTGTATCCGCGCATGAGGTCACAGGCATGAGAGAATTTTGGAATTTGTTTCGCCAAAATCGGGGTGCTTTGGCAGGTCTCATCCTTGTTGCCACTGTCAGTGTGATCGCACTTTTAGCACCTTTGCTCGCGCCATATGAGCCATCTGCTTTTTTTGAAAATGCATTGAAGCTTCCTCCTTTTTGGTCCGCTGGTAGCGACCCACTTTATCTTTTGGGAACCGATGATCTGGGGAGAGACCTTTTATCTCGTCTGATTTACGGCTCCCGAGTGTCCTTAGGCATTGGATTCTTTGTTGTACTCTTCAATTGTTTTTTTGGCTTGTTGCTGGGGCTGCTTGCCGGTTCGCTCGGTGGTTGGATTGATGCCGTGATTATGCGGCTGATGGATATTTTACTGGCTCTGCCTTCGATCTTACTGGCGATTGTTGTCGTCGCAATCTTAGGGCCCAGTTTGATCAACACAGTCTTGGCAGTGGGAATCATCACTTTGCCAAATGTGGTTCGAGTTGTGCGTGCTTCGGTGATGGTCGAAAAAAAGAAAACCTATGTGGTCGCTTCACAAAGTTTCGGCGCCAATTGGTTTCGAATTTTTATCATCAATGTTTTACCAAACTGTGCTGCACCGCTTTTGATTCAAGCAAGCTTTGGCTTCAGCGATGGAATTTTGAATGCAGCAGCGCTTGGATTCTTGGGCCTTGGAGCTCAACCTCCGATTCCAGAATGGGGGACGATGCTCTCTGACGCTCGCGCCTACATCGAATCTGCTGCTTGGCTCGTCACATTGCCTGGAATTTGCATTTTACTTGTGGTGATTGGTTTTAATTTGCTCGGTGACGGATTGAGAGACGCGCTCGATCCAAAGGTCAAACGAGCATGAGCATGAGCACCAAACTTCTCGAAGTCAAAAATCTCAGTGTGGATTTCAAAACCTCAAGCGGCCAGATCCAAGCTTTGCGCGACATTCACTTTTCACTGGAACAGGGCGAATCTCTAGGAATTGTTGGCGAGTCCGGGTCAGGAAAAAGCGTCACGAGTCTCGCTCTCTTTGACTTGCTGGCCAGCAATGCGGTTGTCCGAAGCGGAGAAATTTTCTTTGCAGGAAAAGACATTCGTAAAATGTCAGAGCAAGAAAAAATGAAATTGCGAGGGGCTGACATCTCAATGATCTTTCAAGATCCCATGTCCAGTCTCAATCCCAGTTTCACAGTCGGAGATCAGATCGGCGAGGTTTTAAAATTCCATCAAGGTCTCAAAGGCTCCGCGGTCCGGGCAAGGATTCTGGAATTGCTCAATCAAGTTGGGATTCCTGATCCGCAATCACGGTTGAACACTTATCCCCATGAACTTTCTGGAGGCATGAGTCAACGAGTGATGATTGCCATGGCTATCGCCTGTAATCCGCGAATTTTGATTGCTGATGAACCAACCACGGCGCTAGACGTGACCATTCAAAAGCAGATTCTTTCGCTCTTGCAAAAACTGCGAATCGAACAGCGCATGGCGCTTGTTTTGGTGTCGCATGATCTCGGGGTGATTGCTCAAAACACGGATCGTCTTTTGGTGATGTATGCTGGCGAAGTGGTGGAGCAGGGGCGATCGTCTGACGTCATTCAAAGCCCGACTCATCCCTACACGGAAGCTTTGCTAAAATGTTTACCAGGTTTGCATTCCCACCAAGGAAAAAATTTTCGCTTGCCTACGATTCCCGGAATCGTTCCAAATCTTGGCCAAAGGCCGACGGGATGCCAGCTTCACCCCCGCTGCCCCTACACTCAAACTGATTGTAAACAAAAATTAGTTGTACTTGAAAAAACTCGAGCTCACCAAGCAGCTCGCTGTCTTCATCCACTGAACACCAACCAAGGATCAAAAAAATGAAAAATTTCGCTGCACTCGCTTTTTCCCTAACGCTGATTTCAATCACAACTTCTGCTCAGGCGACTGATGCCGAGTCCATCCGGCAATCAGCCGTGGATTCAAAAGTTGAAATCCAAAAGAATTTGGAATCAGGAATCGAGAGTCTCAAGGTGCAAGTGAAGGAATTAAAGATCAAATCGAGCAATGCCACAGGTAACCTCAAGAAAGACATGCACACGCAAATTAAAAGCTTAGAGAAAGATCAACACTCGGCAGAGAAAAGTTTAAAGAAATTGAAAAATTCATCGGGACAGGCCTGGGAAGATATGAAAACAGGAGCCGCCGATGCCTACGAGAGATTCAAACAATCCGTGCAGAGTGCCAAAGCACGCTTCGGAAATTAATTTGTGATTCTAGTTGAAAATCTCGTCAAAACATTCAAAACCAACCGAGCTTTTCGCAAGACGCTGTTGGTGCAAGCCTTGAGAGGCATCAGTTTGTCAGTTGAAGCTGGTGAAACTTTGGCGATTGTTGGCGAGTCCGGCTGCGGAAAGAGCACGTTGGCTAAAGTTCTAATGAAAATTGAAACGGCGAGCAGTGGATCGGTGCAAATTTCCGGGCAAAGTATCGATCAGATCCAACACCGTGATTTG
>JAYUCD010000192.1:0-3921 GCA_043740515.1 Bdellovibrio sp.
ATTGATTTCTTTATCGAGCTCAGAATCGTTAACGGAAATTTGACTGGCCTTTGCAAAGTCGTTGGTCAGGGCTTGCAGAATAAAAACGCGCACAACATCTTCTTTAGACCGGTTGACGTTGTTAGGATCTTTCGCGGCCAATGCATCAAAGTTTTTAAGTCGCCGAGCAAGGTGATCTGAGAAGTCTTTTGCGGTGAAAACCTGATCATTCACCTTCACAACTGGCTTTGAATACAACTTCGAAGATCCGAAGCCACAACCACTGAGCGAAAGCGTCGACACTGCAAATACAAGTCGAAAAAAAAGCGACAAATGCGGAAGTCTTAAAATAAAAAACCCCGCTGAAACGGGGTTTCGAAGTTTCAAACTCAAGAAAGCCCCTACTCGACCATTTTTTTATTGATCTGAATTTTGTAATTTTTCTTCAAGCGCTCAAAGTAATCATTGAAAACATCTCGGCGCTTTTCGTCGAACACAGCTGTCCGCACCGAGCGCTTGTTCGCATTTTCATATGTCCTCCGACCCGTCATTTTAATAATATGAAAGCCAAACTGAGTCTCGATCAAAGGCGAAAGCTCATTGACGTTTAACTTCATTGCCGCCTCATAATATGCAGGCACCAAAGAAACTCTATTCTGCCAACCGACATCGCCGCCGGTTTGTTTGCTGAGCACATCGTCTGAATAAAGCTTCACGAGTTCTTCAAAGGGACGCTTGCTCTTCCGAACCTCATCGTAAATCTCAACGGCTCTCTTTTTTGCCTCTCCCCGCTGCTCGCCTGTAGCCGCTGGCTTCACTTCAATCAGAATGTGCGAAGTGCGAATCTCTGGATTTTTCTTATAGTAAGCTTCCATTTCTTTTTCGCTGACATTGATCTTTTGAACTCGCTCACCCAATTCTTTTTCAAGCAGTGCCTTGTAGAGCTCCTGTTTCATCCGCTCTTGGACAATCGGATCCGCTTGCAGCTTGCGCTTCTCTGCCTCTTGAATGCCGAGCTCATAACGGACAAGATCTTCGAGAAATTGTTCTCGGGTGGGCGGATTAACTGTTTGATTTTTAATCTCAGAGTACTTTTTATTGAACTCATCCAAGCTGATGGATTTGTTGCCGACAACTGCGATCTCTTTGCTCTGAGCCCCTGCTGAAGCGACCAGCAACACAGACATCAAAAAGCACGCAAGAACTTGGAAATGCTTCATAATTTAACATCCTTATTAAAAACAATTTCTTGGTTCAGGCTAACTGACGGAAGCAGGTGCCGCAATTTTTTTAAGGGCAGCTAGCCGCCCATTGCGCAGAGCGTCTTCGAGCTCGGTGCGAAGACTCGCAGAGCGTGGATCTTCTTCTCGAGTAACGGGACCAAGGGGGCCGAACCACTCGATGTAAATTTTTGCAAAGGGCTTTGGCAAATAAGTTTGATTCCAAGATTTTTTAAAAACCCACGCCTTGGAGCAGCTGATTCCGGCAGCATAGATTGGAGCATTCATCAATCGACTGAGCTCGAAAACGCCGGCCTTCACTTGATGGAGTGGACCCTTCGGTCCGTCGACAGCGAAACTGGAATTTCTCTTTTTCTCTTTGACGATTCGGATCAAGCCTTTCAATGCATTGATCGCACCTCGAGTGGAGGAGCCACGAGAAGTCAGGCCTCTTTGAAGTCGCACGACAGAGTTCATGAGCTCGCCGTCTTTGCTTGTCGAAGTGATGGTCGCGATTCGGTAGCCAGGAATCGTTGAAAGCAAGACCAACTCATCGCCATGCCAGTGTGCGAAGATGACGGGCTCTCGATTTTTCAGACGCAACTTGAGAGCTTCGGGCTCGACAATTCTGACTCGCCAAGAAGCAGAGAGAAGCCTGTAAAAGACCCAAACTAAAAAACTTAAAATGTATTTTCGAAACCAAAGTTCAATCAATGATGAAGGGCCTTTTTGAATTCTTCAGTGAGCTTCGGTAAAATCTCAAAGAGATCGCCGACCAGTCCATAGGTTGCTTTTTGAAAGATGGGCGCATTGGCATCGTTGTTAATTGCGACGATGACTTTGCTGCCAGACATTCCCGCCAAATGTTGGATAGCACCGGAAATTCCAACGGCAATGTACAAAGTCGGCGCGACAGTTTTCCCCGTTTGGCCAACTTGCATTCCGTGAGAAACCCAACCTGCGTCAACAACTGCCCGGGAAGCGCCAACAGTGGCGCCCAAAACATCGGCGAGCTCATTGAGCAATTTAAAATTTGCCGCATCCTTCAAGCCACGACCTCCGGATACAATGATATTCGCCTCGGTCAAATCCATTTTTTCCGTCGCACCCTTCACAATTTCTTTGATCAGAGTTTTCAAATCCGACTTATTCAAAGTGTGCTCTTGAACCGAAGCCGTCGCTCCCACTTTTGGAGGATCGATGGACAATTGATTGGCGCGCATCAAAACAATCTTCACTGGACTGTTTTCAAAGCCCATTTTCGCAAAGACCTTCCCAGAATAAACCGGACGAGTCGCTGTGACCGTGTCGCCGGCAATTGTAAGCTCGGTGCAATCGCTGAGAACGCCCGTGTTCAAGTGAGCCGCGACTCGCGGAAAAAGATCTCGGCCGATTGAGCTTGCTGAAGCTAAAATCACAGTGGGTTTAATTTCTTGAACAGCTTTGCTCATCATCTCGGTGAACAGCTCTGAGTTGTATTGATCAAAACTTGCGTCTTTGAAACTATGAACCTCAGTTGCTCCGTAGGCAGCACAATCATTAACTAGGCTAGCCGCATGGGTGCCGCCGATGAGCGCTGCCACCGTCTGCCCGGATCTCGCGGCCGCGGAAAGTAATTCTTGAGCGCTTCGTTTGATTTTTCCATTTGCAGATTCGACAAAAATAAGAATTTTAGACATTTGAGTTATCCTTTTAGAGTACTTTAGAATCGTCTCGAAGTGCTTTGACCAAAGCTTGAGCTTGCGCCGAAGCGTCGCCTGCCAGCATTTTTACAGCAGGCTTTTCAGCCGGCAAGCTCAGGGAAATAATTTTGGTTTTTGCGCTGGCGCCCGTGCTCAACGAACTGAGCTCAATTTCTTTGATAACTTTCTTTTTTGCCTTCATGATTCCTGGTAAACTTGCGTATCGGGGCATGTTCAAACCCTTGTTTGCAGCGATCACCGCTGGAGCCATCAACTGGATGATTTCCTTTGCCCCGCCTTCCACATCTCTTTCCACATTGATTTTTTCAGAACTCAAAGAAAACTTCGAAACCACAGTGGCGTGAGGGACTTTCAAGAATTCAGCAAGCATTTGGCTGACCGAGGAGGCATTGTCATCAATTGCGAGCTTGCCAGTGAACACGACCTTGTAATCGCCTTCTTGCTGAAGAACCGCGGCCAAGGCTTTGGCTGTTTGGTAGGAATCTAAATTTTCTGGTGAATCGACGGCGATCCCCTCGTCTGCACCCATAGCAAGTGCGGTTCGAATGGCCTCGACGGTTCGCTTTTTAGGGCCGACACTGACCACCCAAACTTGAGACCCGGGATTGGCGTCACGAACTTTGATGCTTTCCTCGACAGCGTACTCGTCATAAGGATTCATCACCCATTTGATGGCTGTCGTGTCAATCGACTGCGAATCAGAAGCGATTTTGATTTTTGTCTCGGTATCAGGAACTTGCTTGAGACAGACAAAGATTTTCATGGCAACACCCTTCTGTGACCTCTATGTAAACTGACGCAATATCAGTCAAAACTTGAGCTCAGGCAAAGCTTTCTTGGCTAGACTAACATGATGCTCCGGCTGGACAAAAAAGATTCTGAGGACTAAAAATAAAGTCAGACCGAACATTCATCTCTTTAGGATCCTCATGGAAGCTATGGCATCTCGTCCTTTTTATCGCACCAGCATCGGCAAAAAACATATCATGGGAATTTCCGCTGCGATTTGGGCGGGTTTT
>JAYUCD010000193.1:0-4364 GCA_043740515.1 Bdellovibrio sp.
ATTGATTCGCACAACCGCACGATCAAAAAAATTATCGAACTCGCTACCAATGCAGAATCATTATGGAATGCTAGAAGTGTCGCAGAGAAGGTGATGTTCCTAAAAAAGGTCGTATCGAACCCAGTGCTTGATGGTCCAACTATCAGATATGATTTACAAAAACCGTTTGCTGTGTTGGCAGAAATGAGCCAAGAAAGTGATTGGCGTTCCCAAGGGGATTCGAACCCCTGTATCCTCCGTGAAAGGGAGGTGTCCTAGGCCACTAGACGATGGGAACACTCGGAGAGAAATCTTACCCTGTAGCGAAAGTAAGAAATGGTGGCTCGCGATGGATTCGAACCATCGACCCCTTCATTAAAAGTGAAGTGCTCTACCAGCTGAGCTAGCGAACCACTGTCTGAAACAGAAGCAGCAATTTCTTGGATTTCGTTGGCTGTGTCAACCGATTTTAAAAGATAAAATAAGTGCCTGAAATGCCGCTGCTTTTTTAGGCAGGCAGAGGGTGGCAAGCCCAAGCAAGCAAAGCGGAAATCTCGATCAGAAATCTACGCGAAAAGTGGTTTGACCCACAAGGTTTGCTCTCGGCCGGGCCCAATGGAGATGACGTCAATCGGGGTTGCGATTTGGTTTCCAATGAAATCAATGTAATTGGTCGCGGCTCGAGGCAAATCTTTCAAAGCCGTGAGGCGACTGATGTCCTCTTTCCAGCCGGGCATGTACTCGATCACCGGTTCGATTTTTTCCAATTCATAAGACGAAGTTGGAAATTCGTGCAAAAGTTCACCGCCCAGTTTGTAGCCGGTGCAGATTCCGATCTTATCGAAGCCAGAGAGAATATCCAATTTCATCAATGCGAGATTGGTGATGCCATTGATTCGGATGGCGTATTTCAGCGCCACCAGATCAAGCCAGCCACAGCGGCGAGGGCGGCCGGTGGTTGAGCCAAATTCATGGCCCTCGGCTTGGATGCGTTCGCCGATTTCGTCTTTGAGCTCGGTTGGGAAAGGGCCTGAGCCGACTCGAGTCGTGTAGGCTTTGCAGATTCCTAAAACTTGAGAAATCGCGGTCGGGCCTATGCCAGTGCCGGTGCAGGCCGATCCCGCAATCGTCGAGCTCGAGGTCACGTATGGATAAGTTCCATGCAAGACATCCAGTAAAGTTCCTTGCGCGCCTTCGAATAAAACTCGGCGGTTGGATTTGATTTGTTTGTAAACCAAAGAGGAGACGTCCTTGCAGCGATAAGGAGCGAGCTCTTCCGCAAGGGGAGTCAAAAATGCCACCATCGCATCGACTGTGAATGGCTTCTCGCCGTAAACTTTTTCCAGCAGCGAATTTTTTTCCTGGAGCGAAAGTTCCAATTTTTTTCGCATCACTGAAAGATCAAAAAGATCGCCGAAAACAAGGGCTCGTCTCGCCGCGCGGTCTTCGTAAGCCGGGCCAATTCCTTTTCCCGTCGTGCCAATCTTTTCTGCCGATAAAGATTTCTCTCGAGCCGCATCCAGTGCCTTGTGGTAGGGGAGAATAATCGTGCAAGAGTCGCTGATCAAAAGCTGCTTTGGGTTTTGCAAATATCCCGAAGCCTTTAATTTTCGAATTTCGTTGAGAATACTTTCAGCATCGATGACCACGCCGGGTGCAACCACACAGGTTTTTTCGGCGTGCAAAATTCCCGATGGAATTAGATGCAGAACTGTTTTTTCGCCGTTGACCACGAGAGTGTGTCCCGCGTTGGCGCCGCCTTGATAGCGCACCACCATGTCGGCTTTTGCAGCAAACACATCAACAATTTTCCCCTTGCCTTCATCGCCCCATTGGGCGCCGACAACGACGATTCCTGACATGGTTATTCCTCTCGGATCAAGTTGGCTCGGAAGGAGCCAGCAAAACTTTAGCCACAGGTTAAATGTTGGTCAAAACTAAAACACGGAATGAGTGTTTATTCGTCCTTCTTCCAAGGTGCGACTGCACCGTACCATGCTGCTTTCGGCGGAAGAGTGTCAGAAGTCGATGAATCCACAAAAAATCGAATCAGCTTCAGAGCCGCCTGCTCACTTCCTTTGGCAAAGGCCTCGCTGGTGTTGGCTCCACAGTGTGGAGTGACGACGACATTCGGGTACTGAAGCAATTTGGAATTGCGAGACAGAGGCTCCTTCTCAAACACATCCAGTCCCACCGCTCCCAGCCAGCCATTGCCAAGCGCTTCGCACAGATCGGCTTCGTGAATCACTGAGCCGCGTGAGGTGTTCACGAGGACAATGCCTCGGTGGATGTACTCGAAGTGAGAGCGATTCAACATGTGCTTGGTTTCGCTTGTGCCCGGCACGTGAAAGCTCAGAATATCGGAGCGCTTCAGAACTTCCTCATAAGCAACTCGCTCGGCTTGCGCTGCTCGGAAAGTCACTTCGTCCGCATAGGGATCAAATGCGATCACATTCATGTCGAAGGCATTGGCAAAATCGGCGACACGCTGCCCGATGCGACCTAAGCCAACGATGCCGAAAGTTTTGCGGTGCAGTTCGAGGCCGGTCAAGGCATCGCGATTCCACTCGCCAGCTTTCAAGGCTCGATGGCCTTGTGGAATTCGGTTGGCGCAAGCGAGCACCAGGCCCCAGGTCATTTGCGCCGCACTTTCGATGTTTGCATCGGGAGTGAACATGACGGTGACTCCCCATTTTTTGGCAGCATTCAAATCGATATGATCAAAGCCACTGGTTGCCGTGATAATCACTTGTAGCTGTTTGGCTCGAGAAAAAACATTTTCATCAATCTGAGTCCGACTGCGAATGACCAGGCCGTTCACTTTGCTCAAATCGACAGTTCGCAAATCCGGAGTTTCCGTTTTTTTCACATCCAAGAAAACTTGTTGAGACAATGTCAGATAAGCTTCCGAAGCAAATTTATCCGTCACCAAAACCAATTTCTTTCCGGGGACAGAGCTCATTCGATCTCCCAAAAACTTTGCATTTCTTGTCTCAAAGCCTGCATTTTCTCAGGCTCGCCGTAAAAAGAATTCATGGCATGCAAAATTTCTCCCAGATCCATCATCAGCTGAATCATTTGCTCAGGCTGAATGTAGCCCATGTGCCCGATGCGCAGAATCCGCCCCTTGGCCTGATCCTGGCCACCCATGATGGTCGTGTGATATTTTCCCTCAAGCAGTTGTCTGATTTTTTGCCCATCCATCCCATGCGGAACTTGAACTGCCGTCAAAGAATTTGAAGGAGTCGCGGCAAACAAAGGCATTCCCAATTTCTGAGCAAATTTCCGCGTGAACCGAGCGCGTTTTTCAATCTGCCCAAGCAAATTTTCGAAACCAGTTTCGGCAATTAAATTCAAAACCACGTCGAGTGCCCGAATCAAAGTGACATTTGAGCTAAAAAAAGTTTCGCCTTTTTCGTTGGCCGTTCGCTCTTTTCGCACATCAAAATAATACCGAGGCGTCGCATTGCGCTCGATTTTCTTCCAAGCTTTTTTAGAAAATGAAAACAAAGACAAGCCCGTCGGAAGCATAAAGGCTTTTTGTGAGCCACCGACCAAACCATCGATATGCCATTTGTCCATCGGCAGAGGTATCGCACCGAGAGCTGTGATGCCGTCGACTAATAACAAAATATCGGGGCGATCGGAAAGCAGGTGGCCTAATTCTTCGATGGGATGTACGACTCCGGTGCTGGTTTCGCAAGCTTGGCACATGACGATTTTCGTGTCGGGGTATTTCATGAGGTGGGCGCCGACTTGGTCGACGGTAACGGCTTTTCCCCACTCAATCTTCATGCGATTGACTTTGGCGCCGTAAACTTCCGCCATCTCACACCAGCGCTCGCCAAATTTTCCCGAGTCAATGCCTAGCACTCGATCACCTTTTTGCAGCACATTCACCAATAGTGCTTCCATGCCGCCGGATCCGGTGCTGGAAGAAATGAAGCAGGCTTCCTTGGTTTGAAAGATTTTTTTCAAGGACTCGAGCACGCGCTTTAAAATCTGATCAAATTCCGGCGTGCGGTGGTGAATCATTGGAAGCGCCAGGGCTTCCTGGACTTGGGGGTGGAGATTCACTGGACCTGGAGCCAAAACATTGTAAACTGTCGCCATGAGCGGATCTTATCTTCAAATTGCAAATAAAGAAAATGCAAATCGATCCAGCTTGGCATTTCTGCTTTTGTGTTTCCTGCTAACGGGCGGCTGCGCCTATCACTTGGGCAGCCCTGATCGCAGTCTTCCAGGCGGTTACAGACAAGTTTATGTTCCCATGTTCAAGAATAAATCCTTTGAGCCCAGTGTCGAGGTGGCTTTTACCAACTCGATGATTTTTGAATTCGAACGCTCAAAAATTGGCCGTGTCACCGATGCTCATCAAGCCGAGG
>JAYUCD010000194.1:0-9297 GCA_043740515.1 Bdellovibrio sp.
GACCGACAACATGACAATCTTGTTTTGGGGATGACAGTTGATGGCTCTTTGCCACTTCTAGGATTGGCGGCGGGAATTGAGTATCGACATATCACGGAGCAAGGTGCGCAATTGGGCCAAAAGCTTCACATTGGCACGGAGTTGTCGCTTGCCTTTCTAGATGTCCGAGCTGGATTCTATCAAGGTTACACAACTTACGGCGTCGGAGTGGATCTTTGGCTTCTCCAAGTCGATGCAGCGCTTTACTCGGTGGAAAAAGGTTTCTATCCAGGACAAACTCCTGACCAACGCGCCCAGATTGGCTTACAGATGAATTTGGAGTTTGATCCAGATTTCAATTTGGTTGATAGCGGTGGAAAAAAACGGCGCTTGAAGCAAAGACGTTAAGCCAATTCAGTTGGTGCAAGTTCGCCAGCTCATGCTAAAATTCTCGGATGCTTCAAATTGCCGAGTTGAAACATCCATCTGAAAAAGCTGTCTTCTTGAAGCAGTTTAATCCTGAGAAATCCACTTGGATTGTGTCTGATCTGCGCAACAAATTTGAAATTCAGCAAATCATTTTGGAAAAGCAAGACTTTTATGAAGAGAGCAGTGTCTATCGAGCCAGTGAGCTTTGGAAACTTTTGCTGAAACGAAGTCATCCCGAAATGAAACTGGTCTCCAGTGATTTTATTCAGACTTGGGTGCAAGAACAAATCAAAAAAATGACTTTCGAAGACCCAAATTTAAATTTAGGTTCCAACGCGCATCAAGTCGTCAGTGAGATGATGAATCTCATGTCTTCTGTGCACGCTCATCCCGAGGGCTCCAGTCGGATGCGTGAGTGGTTTCAGGAGAATCCCGAGGCTTTGCAGCGCTGGGGCGGTTGGTTTTTACTGTCGGAGCAATTCTTTCAATCCATGACCGAGAAAAAATATTTTTCACCACGTTGGGCTGCTTCTTTTTTGCAAAGTGAAACTGGCTGGAATGCTTTTTGGAAACGGCCCTTGATTTTTGATTTGGGTTCTCAGCTCAGTCAGGTCGAAGCCGATTTAATCCACACTTTATCTCGCGATTTGGAAATTTTAGTTTTAGCGCCAGATCCCGTTTGGAAAGGCGAATACGAATATCTTTTGAAGCCCTACGCTTTTTTGAAAGCTCAGGCTCAAGGACACAAAGATGTTTTGCTCGCCGATCACGGCCAGGAAGTTTTCTCCCAGGCACTGAAATTTTCTGGAGTTCTGGCCGAAGCAAAAAAAGCATGTGAACAAGTTCGCAGTTGGTTGGAGCAAGGAATCGAAGCTCAGAAAATTGCTGTGATTGCAGGCGATATCGAAAAATACTGGCCCCTGCTGCAGCCATTTTTTGAAGTGGAAGGAATTCCTGTCGCTAAAGATTCGAGCGCCGGATTGCAAAGCTTGCCTGCGGTGAGCAGTTGGCTTGCTGAGCTTCGAATTTCCAACCGAGAGATTCGATTCTCCGATTTGGAGAGTGCACTTTTTAATCAGGCAAGGCCGATCGTCGGCTACGAAGAATTTTTCTCTCTTTTCTCTGAGCTCATTAGCGCCGATGATTTACGTCGGCATCAAGTGATTCAAAAATCTTTTCAGTCAAGCTTCGGAGCCAACGAAGAGATCAGTCGCGATCAGTGGCTGGGATTTTCAGCAAAATGTTGGAAATCCAAAAAAGATTTCCTGCCACTGGAGATTTGTTTCAAAGAAATTTTAGCAAATTCTGATATCGGATTGAAATTGCGGGTCTCTTCTTGGATTCACTTCACCGAGCAAATTGTTGCGAAAAAAGAAATTCGCTTGCAGAAAGCTAATCGGCATGGGGTCCACTTAACCAATTTGAATTCAGCAGATTCTCTGTTGATCACTCATCGAATTTTCCTCGGCTTGTCCGAGTCCATGCTCAAAAGTCAAAGCAGCCAGTTGCTGGCACCGAAAGAAATTTTAAGCCTTGCCAGCGAATTGGGATTCAATCTCGAGCACCCGGAAATGAGCACCTGGGATTTTGATCTCAATTGGCTTTCGGAAAATCCATCCACATCGAGTTGTTACTTTTTTCCCCAGACCGGATTTTCTGGGGGAGCCGAAGCACCTTGTTCTCTTTGGCTCAAGCGTGCAAACGAGGCAAGTTCAGCTCTGAATGGCTCGGTTCGGACTCGCTGGGATGCCCTGCTCGCAAATTTGCCATTTGATTTTGAGGCTTCGGCGGAAGCCAGAGTGAGTTTAAAAAAATCAATTTCGCTCTCTGCATCTTCCATCGAAAGCTATCGTAAATGTCCTTTTGTTTTTGCAGCACAAAAGATTTTTCGCTTGAATGATTTGCCGACGATGGATTTGGATGTGGATCGTCGTATACGCGGGCAGCTGGCGCATGCACTTCTCGAAGAGCTTTGTGAGGAGCCGAGAAAATTTCAGCAGACCGACGGGGAAATTCGGGAAATGATTGATGGATTTCGCGAGAGGTTGGGAATGTCTCAGCTCGATGATTTCATTTGGCATGGGATGAAGGAGCGGCATGTTCATTTGGCTCGACGATTTTTGAAATTTGAGAAAGAATGGCAAACTCAATTTCCTGAGACAAAAGTTTTAGCAAGAGAAAAATCTTTCGAGTTTTTTTGGGATTTGGATGCAAAAGCTTTTGTGAAATCGAGCAAGGCCAAATCAGAGAATTGGAAAATCCGTGGTCGAATCGACAGACTGGACGTCGATCAAAAAGGTCGAATGGTCTTGATCGATTACAAAATGACGGCAAGTGATTACAAACATCATGGCAAATGGCTCGAGAAAAACCAGTTGCAACTGGCCCTCTATATGTTGGCCCTTGAAGAGGGGGCTGTCGAATCCTGGGAGCCGAAAGAAGTTATTGGTGCATTTTTCTATGTGCTCAAAAATATGAATCGAGATCGCGGGTTGAAAGTTGATGAGGCGGCAGGAAGCTTATTCGCACTTGATAAGAAAAAAAATAGCATCGATCAGGATGGAAAAAAGCAATTGCTGACCGATGTCAAAGAAGTGATAGGTCAGATCCTCAATCAAATTCAGGCAGGTCATTATTTGCCAATGCCCTTAGAACCTGAAAAATGTGGAGAGTGCCAGTGGAAAAACCTGTGCAGAGCCCCCCATATGATTTGATTGATATTGTGGTTCGAGCCGGCGCGGGAGCTGGTAAGACCACAGAATTAACCAAACGGGTGCTTCAGTTAGCAGAAAACTATCATTCTAAACATCAAAGTTACCCGCACTTTGTGGTGACCACTTTCACACGCAAAGCCACTCAGGAACTGAGAGAGCGTTTGTTGAAGCAGGCCTTAGATCAAAATAATCCTGGCCTAGTTCAATTTGTCAAACGGCCCAGTCAGTTGCAAATTTCGACGATACACGGAATTTTAAGTCTTTTTCTATCTCGACATGGTTCGGCCATGGGACTGGGGCCACGCCTAAGCATCATTTCCGAAAGCCGAGAGCGAAGCCTCTTGAAGTGCTGGCTGAGAGAGCTGTGTGAAAGCAGTGAAAGCTTCAATTTCAATTTTCAAACTTTGATTGAAAGCTCCGAATTTTTTGAGGTTCTCGGAGCGTTTCAAAGCTACTTTCGTTTGAAAATGCAATTTGGCGAGCCGCTATTTTTTTGCAAAAAAGATTTTCAAAAGATTCGCCAGACTCAGTCCAAAGAACTTGCCTTGCAGCTCCAGGATTTTGCCGGAAGTATTCGAGAGGAGACTTCCAATTCGAATTGGCTCGAGCTTGCACAGCACTGCGAAACTCAGGCTCAGCAAATCCAAAAAAGTGATGAGATCCTAGGGGACTGGCCTTCGGTTCGGAAAAATAAAGAGACTTCCGAAGATCTTTTAGCGATGCGCGATTATTTAAAAAAGAAAATCTTGGGCTTCTCGCACTGGCGAGCCACGGAGAATTATTTTCAAGGCCATGATGATTTTTGTTCTCTCTTTGCAAGCTGCGGCGATGCAATTGCCGAAAAAATGAAGCAAGCAAAGTTTTCCTCTGGCGAAATCACCATGCAGGATTTAGAGACCTTGTCGCTGTGGATGATTCGACAACATCCTGAGACGGCGCAAGCCTTCTCCAAAAGCTGGGATTATTGGTTGATTGACGAGTATCAAGACACCTCACCCGCCCAAGTCGAATTGCTCAAAGCACTGGCGGGAGCTTCGCCAAGCTTTGTCGTCGGAGATCCGCAGCAGAGTATTTATTTATTTCGCGGGGCACGTTCCGAAGTCTTCCAAAATCGTGAGGATGAGGCCCGAAAGACAGGTGTTCATCACTCGATGATGACCAACTATCGATCTCGACCCGAGCTGCTGGAATTTTTCAATCATTTGTTTTTAGGATTGGGAAAACAGTTTCAGGCAATGCTTCCAAAACAAGCGGACTTTTCCAATCGGCAGGACCCCGTGGCTGAGATTCTGATAGTCAAAAAAGATCCTGACGATGCGGTGAGCGAGGAACTGCAAGCGATTTTGTTTCGCTGCCAAGAGCTTTACAATCGGGGAGTGCCGCTGGAGCAGATTTGCGTTCTGTCACGAAACAATCGAGATCTTGAAGAGCTCGCTTGGATGGCGAAAGATTTGAATTTGCCGGTGCAAGTTCACAGTGGCGGGCAGTTTTTTGAGCGGCTAGAAATCTGTGATGCACTTTGCCTGCTGAAATTTCTTTGCAATCCTCATGACAGCAAGAATCTGATTCAGTTGCTTCGCTCGCCAGCCTTTAAAATCGAAGATCAGTTGCTGTATGAATGGTCGACTGAGGTCAGCTCCGCCCAGTCTCATTGGCTCACCTACAGTCACAACAGCCATGCCGTCCTGACCAAGCTTCAGAATTTGTTAGAGCAGATTCATGAGCGCGGGGTTGGTGAGGTTTGGCGAAAGACTTTGATTGACGAAAAGTATTTTCAGTTTGCACATTTTCTAGATTCTTCGGGGCGGCGGGAAGCCAATCTTTGGAAGCTGATTCAAATGATCAAGAATGAAGAAAGGCGGCCTGGATTTTCCTATTTAGATTTTCTTAAAAACTTGGATCTGAAATCCCTGACAACTGAGGATCAAGATGAGGGCGATGCGGTTCCTGTGGTGGAGCCGAAAAAGGTGCATCTGATGACGGTTCATGCTTCGAAAGGATTGCAGTTTGCGCATGTGATTTTAGCCAAGATGGGAAAGACTGCACCGACTCCTAGTGTGCAATTTCTTTTGTCGGACGAAACCACGGGGCAATGGACACTGGCCCTGACCGAACCAGACGAGGGGAAAAAAGTGGCCTCGCTTTCGGGAATGGCGCTGCTTGAGAGGATGAAGAAGCGGCAACAGGAAGAAGAAGACCGAGTTTTGTATGTCGCACTCACTCGGGCAGAGAGCGGCGTCAGTCTGATTTACGAAGAAGATCCGAAAGATTTATCCTGGGCAGTTCGCCTTCCGATTCAACAGGCCGAGGGGACCCATCAGGAAGAAAAATTTTCTTACCGCGTGAGGAACCAATTTTTTAAAACCGAAAAATATGCTCGAATTCCACGGCCAAAATTGGAAAGCTTCGAAAGCTTTCAATTGCCACAAAACTTGAGCTTGGAAACTATTTCGGTGACAGAGATGATCGAGTCCGATTCACAAAAAAATATTTCCCAAGCGCCGCGAGAGATGGCTGATCTTCACAAAGCCTTGATTGGAGTCGACGTTCATCGTTTGTTTGAAACGCTTCAATACAAATGGATGAAAAACCCCCAATTTCGTTGGCAAGACATGCTTCCAGATTTGTCGTTGGAACATCGGCAAGCATTGACCTATCTTGCTGAAGATCAACAAGGGCGCTGGCTTCAGGTGATCGAAAAGGGTGAAGTCGAGTTTGGCCTGACCGTGAAGCTAGGTGCACATTTGATTCAGGGCCAAGTGGATCTCTGGGGTCAAGACAATCAAGGCCAGTATTGGGTAGTAGATTACAAAACCGGCAGCCCCCAATATCAGGCCAAAGCCATAAAACAACTTTGTATTTATTGCTGGGCTCTCCAAAAGATGAACAAGATTTCGCAAGAAGAATCCGTCAAACTTGTCGTTATTTATCCCTTTTCAAGACTGTCGATCATTGAGACTGCTCCAAACTTTTCAGAAATTGAAAATCTGGTAAGGTCTTCAATTCAAAACTGATTTCCCATTTTTGGCGAATGACTAAAGCTTTGACATGCTAAATATTGCGAAGACCGCAAAGCCTTGATGGCATTCGATTTCGGAGACATTCTGACACTTTTTTAAGCGGCACAAGAACTGCTCATAGCGTTCTAAGCTCGAGCTTTTCCTCTGAAAAGCTTTAGTTATGAGTGGCATAAAAATTTGTAGGAAAGGCTCTGTCCGAAATGAAAAAGCCAAGTCTGGTGATTTTAACAATGTTCTGCGGATTGAATTGCGGATTGAGTTTGATGGCTCAAGCTGCCGATTCTCCTTCTGCAACTTTGTCAATGCCAGCAGCTCCTCAAACATTCGGCTCTCGATTTCATATCTCCGCTTCGCTTGCGGAAAACTCAAATCTCTACAAGCCTGAATCGGTCGATCGACACGTAATCACTGAATTGACTTTAATACCTTCATTTTCGCTGAGCGCGCAAAATACAATATCGATCAAGTCAATCATCGATCACGATGAAACCTCAGTCAGAAATTCTGAAATTTCCGATACTTCGATTGGATTGAATCGAACGGTTCCATTGATCGACGGGCGCCTCAGTCATAACTACGGGATCAAAGCAGTGGTTCCGACCAATCATGATTCCATCGCAGTTGATCGACTCAAGGCTGCGGCTGGTATTCATTACAAGCTTGCATGGACCTGGAAAATGTTTGAAGGCTTTTATGACCTCTCTTTGCGAAGAAATTTTCATGAATTCAAAGTGAATGCGAAGGGCAATCCGAACATTCAGTCTCAGTTGGCGCATACTGTTGATACGACAGTTAATCTCAGTTCCCGTTGGAGTATTGAACTCAGTGGAATCTTCAAGCAAGCATGGACCTATAGCGATTTTCAGCATGACTCTTTTATTTTCGAAAGTGATTTGAATTTTCAAATGACAAAAGCATGGACTTTGAATGTCGGAATGAACACCGAAGGCAGCGCATTGAAAGCCAGCGGAAGCGGTTCTAACTTGAAAGCCTTTGACGAAAATACTTCGGTCATTTTTGCCGGAGTAACATTTGTAAATTGAGAAGGAATTTAAAGTTATAGAAAAAGTTAGTTAATTGATGAAGGGAACGTATATGAAGTCTTTCGAAAAAATCAGCAGTCTTCCAAAGCACAAGATGCTCATGGCTTCGGGAATCGCTTGTCTAGCTCTGCTTGGTGCCTGCACCAAAGACATTCCTTACAAGCAAGTCTTGAAAGAGGAAATTCAAAACAAGGCGCAGATCGACACCATGTCAGATTATCTCTATACATCTTCCATGATGAATGCGAGCCGAAGCTCAGCAGATGCTCTTCCTTACTCTGCAAGTGAAAATAAAAGAGTTAAACTGGAATGGACAAAGACTTCGCTTCGAGTGATCGAAGTCGAAAAAGACGCGCGCTTTCAAGGTAATGAAACCAATAACAAGCTGGTATTAGATATTCCTGTTGAATACGTCGATTTCCAATGTGCTAAAGATAAATACGGCGAGTGCACTGGTACCGAAGAAGAAGCAAAAGACATCACTTGGAATCAAAAAGGAAAGTTCAAATTTAAGCTCGAGGCTGCCAAGTCTGGAACACTGGACCTTTTGCCGATTCTCATCGACAAAGCTTTCGGAGGAAACTGTTACGAGGAAATCGGATCGAAAGTTCTCAAGACTGAGGTGGAAGATAACGCAATCAATTTGGAAATTGAGCGAACTTTCAAAACAACTTGTGGCGACATTCAAGACACTTCGGATTCTTCGATCTCAGCCGTTTATCATTATTCGATGGCTAAGATTTCTTCGATCACTTCGAAAGATTTCAAACCCATTTCTTATCCGTCGACCGATGAAAGAACTTTCGGATTTTTCTCAACGACTCACACCAAGCTTGCGGCAGATAACAGTGAGATGATCTCAAGCAAGACCACCTTGATGAATCACTGGAATCCGAATCGATCCGAGATCGTCTATTACCTCAGTGACGATTTCGCTAAACCTGAAAATGCGATGATCAAGGATTTGACTTACAAGACGATTGAAAATTTGAATGCAGGACTTAAGATTTCTGATGTCAAATTCCGAATCAAATTACAAGAACCGGCTCATAAAAGTCCGGGTGACATTCGAAACAGCATGATCGTGCTCGTTGAGGATCCGGTTGCGTCGAGCATCATCGGTTACGGACCTCAAACTGAAGATCCAGTGACAGGTGAAATTGTCAGCGCGCGGACGGTGATGTTTCTCGGAACGATTAAGGGATACGTTCGAGAAATTTATAATAACATTCTCAACGAAAAAAAGAAGCAACAGCTGGTGAGCAAAACTTTGAAGCCTGTCGGCGCTGGAAATGCTCAAGACAACGGCGGCTTGATTATCGAGAATGGGATGAGAAGTAAAATTCAATCTCAGATTCGCTTGAATCAAAAGTTGAGGGCGAGCCTCAAGTCCAATGTATCAACTGTAAATCCGATGGGTCTTGGTCAAGCGGGGCTCGGCAAAAGCACTGGTTCAAAATCCATTGAGAGAGAGTTGAAGAGCGCTTTTCAGCGGGCAAATGTCAGTAATGATGGCTCACCTCAGGCACGATACAAATACCTTCAAGAATCGAAAAACTGCTCGATGGGGTTGAATGCCGATTTGCCAATTGGAAGCATCAGTCCTCGCTTAGCATCTCAATTTCCTGACGATGCCAAGGCTTGGGAGTTGTTATCCGATGATGAAATCAACCATGCCATGGCGATTATTCTTCCTGAAGTTTGGGTGCCAACTTTGATTCACGAGTTGGGTCACAACCTTGGACTCCGTCATAATTTCGAAGGCTCACAAGACAAAGCTAATTTTTATAGCTCCAAAGAGCTTCAAGATTTGGGAATCGATCATCAGATTCCATTTAGCACAGTCATGGAATACGGCGACGATTTGAAAGCTTTGCCAGTTCTCGGAAAGTATGACATTGCGGCTCTGCGATTTGGATACTTGAGAAAAGTGCAATTAGGTTCGGAATCGAATTCTGAAGTCGACGTTCCAGATACTCTGGACGTTATGGTCAAAGCAGATCAAAAAGCGAAATCTACGAGAAAAGATGGGCCTTTGCTCAAAACTTACGGCTATTGCACAGATGAGAATCTGGGAAGCAGTCCAAAATGCCGACAGTTTGATATCGGGAC
>JAYUCD010000195.1:0-2220 GCA_043740515.1 Bdellovibrio sp.
GGTTTCTTCAAAATCGTCGACCGAAAAAAAGATATGATTTTGGTTTCAGGCTTTAACGTTTATCCCAATGAAGTCGAAGACGCGATCGCCTCCAATCCAAAAGTGCTCGAAGTAGCCGTAGTTGGAATTCCAGACGAGCACTCTGGAGAAGTGGTCAAAGCTTTCGTTGTGAAAAAAGATCCTTCGCTCACTGAAGCTGAGGTCATAGCTCACGCCAAAAAATCGCTCACAAATTACAAGGTGCCAAAGTCTGTCGAGTTTCGCTCCGAGCTGCCGAAAACCAATGTGGGAAAGATTTTGCGGCGAGCTCTTCGCACAGTGTGATTTGAACAGATGAGATCAAATCACGCTGAAATGGCTGAAATAAAGATCTAGGCTTTTTTGCTCCAGCTTGCGCACCATGCAGACGACTTCACCAACTGTCCGTTGAACAAAGTGCACTTGCCAACTTCTTCGCTGCCTTTGTTGCCTGCTTTTGCGTAGAGCATACAGGATTTGCAGTGCTGCTCTTTGAAAGCGACACCTTGGCGCTCGACTTTGAGTGAAGCATCTTTGATGTCTTCATGCTTGAAGTGATAGTTCACGTTAGCGGCCATTCCTTCGCCCGGCTTCACCAGCGGAAGATTGGTATCGCCGCCGCCTGCCGCTGCTCCACCCGCCGCATCGCCTGCCGCGGGCTTGGATCTTCGGCGCTCTTCAGCCAATAAAATTTTGGGTGCTATGAGGGCCATGCCACCCATGCCCAGTGCAAGTTTAAGAAAAGCTCTTCGAGGTTTATTTTCAGAATTTGAATCAGACATTGGTTGGTCTCCTTTGGAAGAAATTGGCACTTTGCCAAGTTCAAATGGAATTCAACACCCAAAGCAAATGAAAGTGAATTGAAAATTTATTGAGAAATCTCGTTATTGCTGGAGGTCACAATCTGAGCTTTGATTTCAGAACCGATCTCTGAACTGACCTCAGAACTGTGACGATGCGGACCATGATGCACGCAGCTTCGACAAGCCTTGCGATTGATCAAATGAGCAGAGATCAAAAGCACACTGCCGGAAATCATCAAAGCAGTTTCGTTGATAGACCACAAAAGCACATGCGCCAAATATGGAACGCCGGCCACGATCAGCAAACCTGGAACTCCCAAAATCAATGCCCAAGGCGAGGCATGATGACGAAAGCCCGAATAAAACGCGAGAAAACCCACGGGCACAATCATCAAGGCCAAAAGCAAATGGAAAAAGGGATGAGAGACATAGTAGCGAGCTAAGATAGGCAAAGACAAAATCACAAAGGGAGTGACCAAGCAATGGATTGTGCACAGGAAGGAAAGTCCAATCCCCCAGCGATCCCAATTGATGTCATCCAACCATTTTCTCAAAGCAGCTCCTCTGTCCTTATTTCTAGCTCGGCTCGACGTGTCTGTTTGTTTATCCACTTCGAATCGCGGTTCGTCAATCCTGTGGCGAAACTTGGGAAGGCTTGCTAGATTGCTGAAATGCTCGCTTCCCCTGCTCAGCCATCTCCGATCATCTTAGAACTGGGATCAGCCTTTTACGATAGTGTTAGCCCTGCAAAATTTCCAAAGAATTTGCCGCGGTTTTTAAACCAAGAAAAAGCTCTCCTCCTCAATCTTGATCTTAGCGCCGAAGAGTGGGATTTGCACTTTCACAAATTTCAAATTTTTGCCAAAAATTTGCCACAGTGCTTGGCTCTGAAATACCACGGTCATCAGTTCCAGCATTACAATCCTGATTTAGGTGACGGCCGCGGTTTTCTCTTTGCGCAGTTTAAGGGCAAAGATGGAAATATTTACGATCTCGCAACCAAGGGCTCCGGCACGACTCCGTATTCAAGAGCCGGTGATGGCAGACTAACCTTGAAGGGTGCCGTGCGAGAAGCTCTGGCCACCGAGCTTTTGGAAAGTCTCGGAGTTCGCACCAGCAAAACATTTTGTTTTTTTGAAACAGGCGAAGCTTTAGAGCGAGGTGATGAGTCCTCACCGACTCGCTCGGCCGTTTTGACCCGGATGAGCCTCAGTCATCTTCGTATCGGAACTTTTCAGCGCTTGGCTTTTCTTCAAGAAAAAGAACAATTGATTCAGCTGATGAATTACAGTTGCCGCCACTACCTGCCAGATTTGCTGAAAGCCCACCCAGAGTCTTCGGCGGAATTGGCTCAAGCTTTTTTGCGCCAGGTGGCGCATCGTCTGGCCTCGCTTGCTGC
>JAYUCD010000196.1:0-2766 GCA_043740515.1 Bdellovibrio sp.
AGCGCGTGATCGAGAACTCATTTAACACTGCGCCAAGCACCTATGACAAAGTAATATCTCGGAAATCATAACGCCAGTATTGTGGATATGGAGGTAAAAAATAATTCCAAGCGAGGTCATCCTCGACCTTTGCCCAGTCTGCAATTCAGGCGAGAGTCCAGTTCAACTCTTCGCTTTGAAATGCCGATTGTTTCTGTGAGGGAGTCAGATCACTCATGTCCAAAGGCAAGATTTTAATTTTAGAAGATGATAGCACTTTAGCAAGTGCCATGAAGAAAGCCTTCGAAAAGAGTGGCCATGACGTCTATACAACCGCTAATGCCGATGAAGCGCTCGAATTCATCCATAAAAATTTCGTGAGTCTAATGTTCGTCGATTGTCTTTTGCCTCTTGGCAGTGGAGTCGACTTTGTTGAATCGATTCGCAGTAAATTTCCCGCAAACGCACTTTCCGTCGTGATGATGAGTGGTATTTTCACTGATGCCAGTATGATCAAAGATACATTGAGAAGCACGAAAGCCATTGGGTTTTTGAAAAAGCCGTTTGAATTGCAAGAAGCTTTGGATTGCATCGCTCCTGTCGAATCGCCTGTGAAAGAAGAGCAGTCACCGCGGAAGGCACTTTATTTGCTTTTCAATAAGCCCCATGTTTCGGTTCGTGAAAAACGAAAAGCCATTGAGGCGCTTGAAGAAATTCACGGTTTCGATTTGCCTTATCTCTACAGTTTGATGGTTGAAACATCTGCAACTGGGCATCTGAACCTGGTTGGCAGCAAAGGCGATGTGCTTGGCGTTTCATTTTCTGATGGAAAAATTATTGCGGTGGACACGGTCGATCAATCTACCCAATTGGGGAAGCTTTTGATTGAGGCAGGGTATCTCTTACCAGATGATTTGAATGAAGTTTTGGCTGTCCGAAGTCAAAAGAAGCTGGGCGAGCGTCTGATTCAATCCAGTTTGCTCAGCCCACATGCTTTTGATATTGCCTTGACCAATCAAATGAGTATTCGTTTGTCGCGCACGATTATCGATGCGCCGATGAAAATTAATTTTGTTTCAACCGAAGTCGTGCTGACACATCCACACATTGATTCAGAAGCATTTTCTATTTTCTTACATGACTGGGTTGCCTCTAAGATTTCGCCTGAGTGGCTGCAAGCTCACTACACTCAATGGGGAACTTCGCTTCTGGTCAAGTCTGGTAATTTCTCGGCTGATCATCCCAGCCTCCGAATGCCATTGATTGCCCATTTTTCCGGTTTCGTTGATTATTTCACCAGCGGAAAAACTTTGAATGAGTTGATGGATCGAAAAAAATTTCCGACTGAAACGGCGCTCAAAGCCCTGCATTTTTTATTGGCAAAAGGTCTGATTGTGTTTGGCGATCGGGCACAGAAAGTTGATCCTGATGAGAGGCTCAAACTTTTGCGCCGATCACTAGCGCAGTTTCATAACAAAAACCGACTTGAAATCTGGGATATTTTGGTAGGGATGGCTGGAGGATCGGATTCAGAGCCGGACTTTGTCATCGCTGAATTCAGAAAAATTTTGGGACCGGCTCCCACGACTGAGCAAAAAGAACTTTCTAAATTGTATTTACAGCTAAAAAAGATTGCCGATGATTCTCTCGCCTTTTCGCAAGGTGGAAACCGAGAAAAAATGAAAGAAGAGTTAGCAAAACAGGCAATTGAATCTCAGATTAAGGCGACAGGTTTATTTGAAGAGGCCAAACAAGCCTTGCAAAAGTCTCAATTTTCTAGAGCTGCAGACCTGCTCAAACAAGTGCTCTTCATTGATGACTCAATGGAAAAATTAAAAATTTATATTTTGTGGGCCCGATTGGCACAATTGGAGTCTGCCGCTGACAAGTCCAAAATCTTACAAGAAGTTCAGATGGATCTTTTGCAAATTCCTCCAGAAGAAAAGTTTGATGCTGTTTATTCGTATGTAATGGGGCTTTATCAGAAGGGTACTGGTGATTTCATTCAAGCGAAGAAATCATTCGAAAAGGCTTACAATCTTGACAGCAGTCTTCTGGCTGCTAGACGCGAAATTGCCGTTCTAATGCAGAAATCACCGAAAAAAGACATGCTCAATCGCGACCTCAAGGATTTGGTGGCGGGTTTTTTTAAAAAACGATAGCAGCTAAAAAACGATAGCTGCCCCAGCATAAACAAAGGCTTTCGAAGAATTCAAACTTCCTGGATCATAATCGAACTGAAGTGATTGCAGCCGGAGTCCCATTGTCCAAGCGAAATTTGCAGTCAATGAATGTTTCCATTCAATCTGAAGGTCATAACTGAGCAATTTAATTTTCGAATCTGTGTCTGTTCCGGTTAAGGGTAAAAACAAAGTCAAATTTGTTTTTGGAAAATAAGTAGATAAAAATTCTGGATTTGAAATTTCAGCATCGGTCCGCAAGCCGAGCAAGCTGATGTTTTTTGCTGAACTCGAAAAAGATTGAAGATAGGCTCCCATCAGATAACTGTTTGATTTTTCTCTTCGCGCCGGATTGAGCTGAGAAAGAAATCCAAGGCTGTACAAATTCAAACTGCTTCCATCTGAATTATTTTTCAATTGTTGGTCGACTTTTGTCCAAAGATTGAAGCGCGAGGTCAGGCGATAGTTGAGCTGAGCCTGTGCCAAGAGGGGAGCCATCAAAGCCAGTTTTAAACTCAATGGCGCGCGTCTTTCAACCTGATAGGCGGCGATAAATTCTTGATCGCCAGAAAGGACGCGAATGGTGTCGCAGGAATCCCGGCCCACT
>JAYUCD010000197.1:0-7813 GCA_043740515.1 Bdellovibrio sp.
GGCCCACCAAGAGGAGACATCTAGGAGTCCTGCTGACATGGCGAGGGAGATAAAAATAATTTTCCAAAATTCATTTACCCTCGAGAAAAGGAATACAAAGCTCGTGATAAAGTACATGGTCCCATGTCCGAAAAAGTGCGTATGGGAGGTCGCCATGAGCTTTGGAAGTTTCATGTAAAAAAAATATTCCGATGTCGATTTAAAGGAGATCTTTGTGACGACATAGACCTCCAGTAACGCAAAAACATGAACTAAGCCATAAGAGATAAGAGTGAGCGTCGTTAAAACTTTAGCACTTGAAGGAAAATCTTGAATTAGAATAGGCGGTCTCCATTGCTTACGCTTTGAAAATAAAAAGAAAGCTAAGAGAGATAGTCCAATAAAAAAATAAATAGAAAATGAAATGAACGTCATTCTTGCAAACGGAAAGAGAGACTCTGGAGAAACAACTTGGGTTGGATCCTGGGGGCCAAATTCTAAGTCCTGGCAATTACCTCGATCGCAAAGCAGGAGCATGAAAGAAGTTAAAATATATTTAAAAAAATTGGTGGTCCGCCGCATTTTCACACTGCTCCTAAAAATTCAGCTCGACTTCTGAAATGAGTTGGCTGTCAAAATCACGAATTGTTGAGATTGGAATTTGATAGCCCAGTCCGATAGCATTGCCTTGAGGAAGTTTGAATTTCAGTGCGAGAAGAGCCTTCGTAGTCGACATAGCTTTCATCGCCTCTCCTCGAAATTCCAAAACTGGAAATATTTTTGCTGTCATCCGGCTGACAAAGGCAATTTCCCATTCAGTCATTTTTTCAGGTGCGTTGTAATGCACAACTGAATTGACAGATAAAATAGAATTCCAGTAGTACGCAAAGGAGAGCCCCGATAAATATTTATTCTGATTGTCCGTCGTTGGGCCCGTAGGAAATTCGATCTCGCCAATCAAAGCAATTCCATTTTCACCTGATTTCAGGAGCGCATACTGTAACATCAACTCTGTGTTGTTATGGGTGGCGATAGAGTCGTTTCTCAAATGCAGTCCTAGTCTTTCTGCAACTCCTGCCTCGAGATGAAATCCGTAGGTGCCGTTGGCCATCCCCGCGTTTCGCTCAGTAATAGACATTAATCGAACGCTAATTTCGCCTGGCTCGTCAGGCATTCCCATGTGAGCCACAAAGGGATGAACTAAAGCATGGTGCCCACTTGCTGGGGCGGTCATAACCACTCCTTCGTCCGCATGCCCTGCTGGCCCGTCGCTGTCAGATTTGGGTTCGTGACCAAATGCAATTGAACTGGCAAAGACACTGAAAAAAGCAATCACAAAAATTCTTGTTAAACATCTTGTTGTCATTTTTTATCCTACTGGGTTAATTATTTTTTATTTTTAGCAAAGACACTTCGGATGATAAGTAAAGATTTTTTGACAGCTTCAACCACTTGCTCTGACTCATTCACCAAAGTTGCACTTGCTGGCTGAACATCTTTGTTGATTTGCAAAGGTGACTCATAGGTCTTATCTTTGAACTGATTCAAAAAGGCCGGGCTACCGAGATCTTTGCTCAACTTATTTTTAATCAAAACCACATTTTTAATTTTGCCTGACAAATCGACGCCGACTCCGACGGTTAGTTTTTCGGGATTCACTCCAGGGGTCGAAAAAAGTGCCACACCCACGCGGGCGGATGATCCTGATTGGTCCTTGACCGCAAAATAGAAAGTCGGAACTGTGTCAGATTCGCCTAGTTTTTTATTCAAATCTTTTTCAATTTCCTTTGACTGCTCCGGGAACAAACTTCCTTCAAGTATCGAAAACTTCACAGTGCCAGGAAATATTTTTTTCAGTTCAACCATCGGAAGTGCGGATTCTTCAATTCGGCTAAGCCAGTCAGTCGGATTTTTAGGTGTCGACGCGCTATCACCCGGGTTCGACCTTCCTGTAATTTCGTCAATGTTTGATATGCCATCTTTATCCGAATCTCTCTTTTCAATTGTCAAAAAACCAGCTGGATTCATTCCGAAGCGCTGAAAATCCTCACCGTAGCCATTGAGCTGCGATCCGCCACCTTTGCTATGGCATAAGGTGCAAGAAGTCGCATAAGAATATTTTTTTTCCCATAGTCGCTTGTAGGAAGGAAGTGCGAAAGAAATCTGGCTGTAAGTTACAAACACTAGAGCGCCAACTAGCAAGAATGTAAATTTAAACTTTTTTCCACTTATCGAACACATATGTCACTCCGATTTTTTTTCGAAAATTTTATTAGAAATTTTCAAGGCTTTCTGAGCAGCAGATGCAACGGCTTGCGAAGCTTTTGGCGCGACTGACACGGCTTTATATTCCTTACCTGCCACGATAGAATCTTTAGCGGACTTGCCAACAAACTGATTTAGAAAGTCATCGCTGTTCACAAGTGGACTTTCAGACGACTCCCAGAGTTTTATTTTCTTTATCTTTCCGTCGTTGCCCATTGCCACTGAGATTTCCATTCCGCCATTATCGCCTGTCTCATCAATAAATAGGATGGCACCACGAGTGACCAACTTCGAGCTTGCCGAATCCATCTCTTGGGCTAAGTAAAAAGTGGGACTTCGCTCGTTGGAATTGGTTTTGAATCCATCTACAGTCAATTCGGAGATCTGCGATGCCGTAAGGCTGATTTGCTTCGAAATAAAACTTTTAGCTTCGGGCCATACTTCTCTTAGTCGTCTTTCAGGCCACTTTTTCTCATGAGCAAAAACTGAAGTACATGACAAGAGAAGCACAGTTACGCTCGCAATGAGCAGTCGACCAAATTTCATGTTTGCTCTCCGTTTCCCTGCAACACTCCAAAATCGGCTGCAGTCTAATTTCAATATTGAGTGAAGCAGTAAATATGCCATCTGGTTTGCATATTCATTTGTTCGATCAATTAGCGATTTGTAAATTCACAACAAAAACATTAGGGACTGAAGAATCGCATTAGAGTTCACCAGGCCTTATGCGGTCTGAGATTCGAGCCGCAACAGTTTTCGTTCACTTTTCTGGTGAAGAAAAAATGAATGAATCAGTGACCAGCTAAGGCCAGCTACAAAAGTGTAGACTGCTCCAATAGTCAGAACTCCCAGGAAGTCAGAGAATGTAAAAGCCGTACCGGCTTGTGCCATTTGATTGAAACTCATGCCATGAAACAATTTGCTAGTTGCAGTCACAACAGCGACTGGAGCGATGACATAAAGAATTGCGCAGAGAGAATATGAGGCAATCCAAGTTGCGCTAAGGCTTAAGCCGTCGATGACTGGATGATTGGCCACGCTGACATGTGAGCGCTGTGTGATCAAATCTCTTCCGACAAGCTCTTCTTCAGCTCGGAACTTAGCAATTGTCTTATTGTATTGTTCCTCATTAATTTCACCTTTAGCTAATCTCCGTTTCAATATTATATTCGGATCCAAACTGTTCACTCTTGCGCGCTCGGGCACATTGAACCCAAAAACTCCAATCATTGCAAAAATCCAAAACCCCCACCACAAAAGATGCATTCCCCAAAACGGTGTGCTGTACATGTCCATAAAAACCTCCTTAAAAAGTTTGTTACCACTCAAACAGACTGCAAAGGAGAATCCACGGGGCCGAGCTCACGGTGAGCTTGATAGTTTTTTTTGGATATGAGTGAGACAATCTGCCTGAACTCCGGGACAAAAGGACTCAGTCAAGTTTTCGTGAATTCAAACTTATTTTTCATTGAAGATGCACCTATCATCGAGAAAAGATTCTTGATCGAGCAAGTCTTACATCGACTGCCGCTATGCTGGCTTCAATCGCCAATGCGAGAGTGATCGGATGGGTCGGTGGTATTTTCGAGCTGAATGTAAGTTTTTTTAAAAGCGCTTCGTCAGTCGAATCCCCAACTGATCACTTGTCCTACTGGGAAGGATCGGTGCGATTTCAATATCTGATTTATGGTGCAGGTAAGGTATCAAAGTTCCCATCGCCAATCCCACCGCTCCACCAACTAAAACGTCGGAGGGATAGTGCTCACCGGCTGCGACAAGTTCGATGCCGATCAAAGTGCCGAGGGATCCCGTGACTATCCAAGGCAATTTGCTTGAGCCATGACGATATCCATAAGTCATAGAAGCTGCCGAAAGTGCAGCAATGGTGGTAGCTGTGTGGCCGGAAAAAAAAGATAAAAATGCGCCTCCTCCTTCATCTGAGGCCTGTTGGGACAAACTCATCTGGTAATGTTGTGGAAATGGACGCTGGGTCGCAACTTTAGTCGCAGTGGTGAGAACTTGAGTGACAGAAAGGACTTCTAAATAAACGATCAAATCATCTTTGAAGGCATCCTTTGCGCCAATATCTAAAAAATCTAGGCCCGGCGGAACTAGAACAGCTGCTGCGACCAAAGCATTCGCAATTGCTCCGCTGGTTCTATTTTGATTGGATAGCGCTGGTCGATCAAAACTATTCACCTCCGACGATTCGCAGGGGCAGCGCCTTTTCACCAGTGAGTCGACATTCGCGTAGCCATAAATGATTCCAAGACCTGAACCCAAAATAATTGCGCCGTCCGTCCACGGATTGATTTGATACACTGATTTTGCCGGCGCGCCCAACTTTGGCAGAATTAATTCGGTCTGGCATTGGGCATTTACAGAAATAATCAAAACGAGAAAAATTAAAAAGCTTTTCATTCCGACCTATTTTCTAATCCCATTGAGCAGAAGGCGCTTTGTAATGGGACGTGAGAAGCAAGCCTGTTTTCAATGGTCCAAGTAATTAAGTCGTGGGTTTTTATTTTCAAGCTCCAGCCCCGGTTAGTACCATATCCGAAGGCCCGCCACCAAGGATGTCTCCGAAGTACTACTTCCCGCATAGCGTGCGAGATCAGCAGATTCACCATAACGATTTGCCCAAGATGCTCCCACATAAGGAGCCAACTCTCGTCTAATTTCATATCTCAGTCGAATTCCGATCGACAAATCATTGAGACCCGATCCCACTTCAAATTTTTCTACTCGCCGGGAGGACGCATTGGATTCGAGGCGAATTTGCGATATTACTTTTTGTGAAAACAAAAAATCTTCTGTTGCCGTCACTCGAGCTGCCAGATCACCAGCTTGGCTAAGAAACAAAGCTGCATCCAACTCGTACATGTAAAGCGCTAACCCTTGCACTCCAACAACTGCTGAAAACTGAGATGGGCTTTCAGCCTCAGTAGATTTTTGTTTAAACCTCAATCCAGCTTGAAGGTCAAAAAACGAAGTGATTAGTTTTCCGTAAAGCACTTGCAGATCGACCTCGCTTCGTCGAGAACTGCTAACCTGTTTGTTGCCCTCACTCTTAATCCAGATTCTTTGAATGTCATCGCCCCTCCAGCCAATCAGATCCCAATTTAGGGTTGGCTCATTGCCGCCCCTATATTCTAAAACATCAAAAAGCATGATGCCATACTGTTCAGTATCATTCACCGGCTTAGGCCATTCAGCCTTTGTCGCAATTTCGTTCTGAGTCGACTCTTTGTCCTCATGCGCCCATACCAATGAAGCCGAAAAATAAATGAGAATGGTCAATAATGAAAAATGGGAAACAATTTTCATGACTTCACCTCAGATTCCTTTTTGGCCACTCTGACCACTCGGAACATTCCTGCTTCCATATGAAACATCATATGACAGTGAAAGGCCCAATCTCCGAGGGCATCCGCTGTGATGGCAAGCGAAAGCCGTTCCGCTGGTTTGACAATCACGGTGTGTTTTCTCGGCAAGTAACTTCCTGATCCATTTTCCAAGTCCATGAACATTCCATGCAGATGCATTGGGTGCTCCATCATGGAGTCATTCACAAGAGTCAGTCTCACCCGCTCAGCGTAATGAAACAAAATTGGCTCGGGGTCTTCAGAGTATTTTTTGCCATTGATGGACCACATAAAGCGCTCCATATTTCCTGTCAGATGAAGTTCAATTTCTCTACCTGGCGTGCGTAAATCCGGATTTTCTGTTGGACTTTTCAAATCCGTGTAAACAAGAACTTTTCGGCCGTTATTTTCAAGCCCGGTTCCGGGTTCATGCAAACGACTTTTTGTTTCCTCGGGAGTAGAGGAGTTTTCCGGGCCATGATTATCGGGACCATGTCTCACTGGCTCTCTTCCCGGTATTGCAGAGACTTTATTATTTTTCATCAGCATGCCGGGCATTTCATGTCCTTTGGACATATCCATTCCAGGCATCTCCATTTTATCTTTGGCATCCATTTTCATACCAGCCATCGACATTCCCATATCCTGCATCGATCTTACGGGGCGCTGGCGACGCTCCGGAACTGAAGCTTTCATGCCTTGTTTGGGAGATAAAGATCCTATCGCATAGCCACTGCGATCCATCGATTCTGCAAAAACTGCGTAGGCTCTATCTACAGATGGCTCAACAATCACGTCGTAAGTTTCCCCAGGGCCGAACCTAAACTCATCGACCGAAACAGGTTGAACATTTTGACCATCCGCTTGGACAACTGTCATTTTTAGACCAGGGACGCGAACATCAAAAATCGTCATTGCGCCGGCATTGATAAATCTCAAACGCACCCGCTCACCTTTTTTGAACAAACCTGTCCAGTTCATTTCAGGAGAATTCCCATTCATCAGATAAGTGTACTCCTCACCAGTGACATCAAGAATATCTGTCGGGTCCATTCGCATTTTCATCCATTGTAACCGCTCAGCCAATGTTGGAGAAAAACCATGCGTCTTTAGGTCTCGAGCAAAATCTCCGATTGTTCGTCTTTGGTAATTGAAATAACCAGATCGCTTCTTCAACTTCGACAGTAAAATCATTGGTTCTAAAAAGCTCCAATCCGAGAGCATCACGATGTAGTCACGATCAGCAGAAATGGATTCCCCTTTTTTCGGTTCAATGATCAGTGGGGCATAAAGGCCCTGCTGCTCTTGCCCTCCAGAGTGGCTGTGACACCAGTAAGTTCCACTTTGTACAACGGGAAAGCGATAGGTGAATGTTTCACCCGGCATAATACCGGCAAAGCTCACCCCGGGCACACCGTCCATAGGTTGAGGCAAAATCAATCCATGCCAGTGAACTGAGGTAGGTTCCGCCAGATTGTTTTTAACACGAATAACTGCCTCTTGTCCTTCGCGAAGTCGGATGGCAGGGCCCGGAACAGTGCCATTCATAGCGACGGCGCTACCTTTTCGTCCATTCAACAAGAGCGGCACTCTGCCAATCGTAAGATCGATGTTGTTGATGGGCTCCACTCCTACTTTAGCATTACTGGCTGCCTCTCCCCAAGCGTAGGAGGGAAGCAAGGATTGAGCTAACATCAACATGCCAAAACTGGTTGTCATCTGAAGAAAATCTCTTCGTGGGATCAGGTCGTCTTCCATTATTGCCCCCTCGATTGCTACAATTCCACGGAACTTAAACAATTTGCATGTCCTGCGCCAAATCCATTTAAGAAAATTTTATTTAAAGCGATTTTGTTCGTGATCATGCACCCGACGACGCTGTTCAATTAGAAACTTGGGCTGACGAATTAGTAACCTCGTTTATAGACTTTCATTTTAAATTGGATGCCATTATTCTTACTAAGAGCATCGGAAGAACAGATGGCTCCGTAGGGTGCTTGACCATCGTAATAAGTCGCATTCTTTAAAATACGCTCTCGGTCAGCAAGACATTCGCTCAAAGAAAAATATTTTTCTGTTACATCCCTCTCCAATGGGTAGCCATAACCAACCGATATTGCCAAGAGACTTTCCGTATCAATTTGCTCTTTGCTGGTATGCGAGCATGCAGCACCCTCGCAATGTTGAGGCGGGAGGCGGGGAGG
>JAYUCD010000198.1:0-13781 GCA_043740515.1 Bdellovibrio sp.
CTGAAGTTGCGGTTGACGAGGTCGGGTGCACGCATCGCCGTCTTATCAGCGTGGGTGGTGAAGCGCTTCTTGGCGCGAGATGCGCCCACAATCCCTTGACTCAACCCTTGAATTTGAAAAGAAACTCAAAACGAATACATCAGCAAGTTTGGGAGCTGGGGGTCATACTGGCAGTTTGAGTTCTGCAAATTCTAGATCCGCATCCCAGAAGAAGGATGTTCTCGAATATTGGCAAATCTGCGTTTCAAAAGTTTTAAAGGCCAGAGATACCAAAGCAAAGGCTTATGAACTTAGGTTAGCAAGCTTGGATCAACAAGCTAAACACTTGTCAGAGCAATTACAAAGAGTGACTTCTTCGAAGGCACTTACCGAAAGTCATGCTGCCCAAATCTCTGCAGATTCTTCTAAAAAGAAGCAACAGTTGGAGGCGAATTCAAAGCAGGCCGAGCTATTAAAAGAAAAGGAAGTCTACGATGCAAAGATGCAGTTTCAATTGGAAAAGCAGCACTTAGATGACTTATTGAACAAAGCGAATTCAGCTGCCACTGCCGCCACCAACGATTTGAAAAACTTTGAAAAAGAAGCGCCTCTCAAGGGCGCCACTAAAGTCAAAGGTGACGTGACTGCTGCTCAAGCCACCTACGCAAGTCTCGGATGCTCGACTGTTTGCGCCGAAGCAGGCAAATCTTATAAGGATAGATGCGAGGTTCTTAGCAAGAAAACGCCTCAAATTAAAGATGAAGAAACCGAATCTCCTACTGCCAAGTAAAAATTCAAAGAATCAATCTAAAATCTCCCGAGCAAGAAATTGCTCCGGAGATTTCTCGGTGATACAACTTTCAAATGCAAAAAGGATATAATTCCGACATTCAGGTCAAAGGACAGAGCTATCACGTGCAGACGGAGGATTGGGGCGATCAAAATCCTTACTTGGTCAGTCGGATTTTCTTGAATGGCGCAGTCGTAAAAACAATCAAAACCAGTCATCAAGAGGCGCTTCAACAGGCTTCGATTCGAACTTCCGATGCGCTTCAGTCGGCGCTTAAGCTTCAGCACAATCGAGTGCTGGATCAGCTTTTTACCGGCACTTTTAAATCTTAAAATTGGATCACAGGCTGAGTGGTCCTGCGCTAGCAGTGGAACATAAGCTTTCTCTGAAAAACTGGACCGGACAGAGGTCGGGACCCGACCTGATGATTTGAGACAAGATCGGCGGACAGTTTTAAAATTGAGAGATGATTGAATTCTCTCACGTCTATAAGACTTATCCAGGTCCGGTGCATGCTTTGAAAAATATTGATCTCACTGTTGATAAAGGTGAGTTTGTTTTTCTCACTGGGCCCAGTGGTGCTGGCAAAACGACTTTGTTTAAGATGATGTCGGCTTTTGACAAAGTCACATCTGGAATGATCAAGGTTGCTGGTTATGATCTTTCGGGAATTGGTCAGAGCGAAGTGCCATTTTTTCGCCGCAAAATTGGTGTGGTCTTTCAAGATTTCAAACTTTTGAAAAATCGGACATTGTTTGAAAATATTTCGCTGCCGCTGATGGTGCGGGGTGATCGGCCGCAATCTATTCAGTCTCGAGTTTCGGATATTTTGGAGCAGGTGGGTCTTTCGCACAAAGCTTATCAGCTGCCGGAATTTGTTTCTGGTGGAGAGCAGCAGCGGACGGCGATTGCGCGAGCGTTGATTCATCAACCTGGAGTTTTGATTGCCGATGAGCCGACGGGAAATCTCGATCCTCGCTTAAGTGAAGAGATCATGGATTTGCTCGAGCGAGTATGTGCGCAAGGTACGACGGTGTTTGTGGCGACTCATGACCATGAGATGGTAAAGCGGCGCAAGAAGCGAACTTTGGCGATTTCGGACGGATTGATTTCGGGAGACCTTCGATGAAGAAGCGCGCTCTGCAATTTTCCACAGCCGTGATTTTAACTGCAAGCTTTTCAGTCATCAGCGGTGTTTTATTGCTCGGCCAAAATCTTCAGCAAGTTCTCACCTTGTGGGGAGAATCTCTGCAAATGAGTGTGTATCTTTCTGAAAACATCACTCCTGAAACATCAGAGCAGATTGCGACCACTTTGAAGAACAATGACAAAATCGACAAAGTTCAATTCGTACCCAAGGAAAAAGCCCTGACTTTGTTTCGAGAACAAATGGCAAGCTACGCCCCGGATCTGTTAAACGACGGTGATCTTCTGCGCCTGATTCCTTCGAGCTTTCAATTTTCAATTTCTTCGCAAGTTTCACCTTCTGAGCAGTTGCCTAAGATGCAAGAAATTGCTGCCTCTTTGAAAACTCAACCTGGAGTCGAAGACGTTTCCTTCGGCCAAGATTGGGTGAAAAGCTATTCGCAAATTTCTGCGGCCATCACTTGGGCAGGTTGGATTTTCACCATGGTCATCATTGGCTGCGCTATCTTTGTGATTTCAAATTGTATCCGAAGTTCCGTGCATCAAAGACGAGATGAAATCGAAGTTCTCGAATTGATCGGCGCCACCTCGAGCTATATTCGAAAACCATTTTTAATCGAAGGCCTCGCGCTGTGCATTCTCAGTTGTGGAGTGGGTCTGTCTTTGACCTACGGACTTTTCGAAGTGGCGCAAGAATCGATGAAAGCTCAGCTCTCCTTTCTGCAGCTCTCGCATCAAGTTCAGTTTTTAAAATTCCAAACTGTTTTTATTTTAGCTGCCGGAGCACTGGCTTTAGGTTGGGGTGCGACTTGGGTTTGTCTGCGCAGTTTGAATGACGGATGGGCCGCGAGCCGAAAGAACAAAGCTTGAGTTTGAAACACTTCAGTTCTTTGTTGCTAAGTTTTGCCTGGGCAGTCGCCGCTCAAGCCGCACCTTCACTCAAAGCGGAACGTTTAGTGAAAGATTATCAAAGCACCAAGATCACTTTGATGAACGATGAAGTGAAGCAGAGAAAAATTTTGGCAGCATTGTTTGAGCTGAACCACAAAATGAAAAAAGTGGTTTCAGAAAAAGCAGAGCTGGAACAAGACAAACTGATCGTCGAAGAAAGCATTCAAGAATTGGGACAAAAAATCAGCGAACTGGAAATAAAGAATAAAACCCAGAAAGCTCTATTGCGGGAGCGGCTGGCAGCTATTTATAAGTTAGGCGGCCCGGGTGTCGCCCGAGTTCTCTTCTCCAGTTCTAGCAGTGCCGAGCTTGAGCGCAATTTGAAAATCCTAGGAATCATCGCACAAAAAGACATCGCTTTGATCAAAGATTACGGCAGCAGCATGAAAGACTTGGGACAGAAGCGCCAAAAGCGAACCTCCAGACTTGAACATTTGGCCAAGCTTGAACTGAAGATTAAAAACAAAGAACAGAATCTTGCGAACGACAATGCGATCAAAAATAAAATTTTAAAAAATATTAAGAGCTCACAATCCTTTGCGCTGAAAAAACTGAACTTGATTCGAAAAAAATCACAGAGCTTAGCAGAGCAAGATGACTCAGGTCTTTTAGATCTTTTATTCCAGCCTTCCTTCGCCGAGCAAAAAGGCCTGCTGCCGAAACCTGTGTCCGGAGAGCTTGTCCAGGGCTTTGGTCTGCTTCGAGATGAATCTCATCAAATTGTTCTCAGTCACAAAGGGCATTTCTATTCAGCCCACGTCGGGACTCCAGTAAAAGCAATCTTTGGCGGCAAAGTTGCTTACGCAGGCGAAGTTCCTGGTTTTGGACAAACTTTGATTTTAGATCATGGAGATCACTATTACTCGGTGTATTCTCATAACAAAGCATTACAGGCGAACACGGGTGATGAAGTGATTCAAGCCCAAACACTGGCACTTTCTGGTAGCTCTCAGAGTGAATTCGGTGACGGACTTTATTTTGAAATAAGACATTTTTCTGAACCTGCTGATCCGAAAATGTGGATGAAAGGAACGTTATGAGGGAGTCGATGAAAAAAACGGCGAAACTGATCGTCGCGCAAATTTTCTTGGTTGGAGCTTTGCTCTCGATCGGAGGTTTGGCACTGAACTTTTTCGATATCAAATCCTCAACCGCATGGGCCGAAGAAAGATATTCAGATCTTCAGCTCTTTAGCAAAGTACTGAACCTGATTCAGCAGTACTATGTGGAGCCAGTCGACACCAAAAAATTAATTTACGGTGCGATCAAGGGAATGCTCAAAGAGCTCGATCCGCACACAAATTTTATGGCACCCGAAATTTTTAAAGATTTTGAATCTGAAACCAGTGGCGAATTTGGCGGCCTTGGCATTGAAATCGCCGTGCAAAACGGAATTCTCACAATCATTTCACCGATCGAAGACACTCCGGCCTGGGAAGCCGGCATCAAGCCAGGCGACAAAGTCATCTCGGTCGACGGACACTCAACAAAGGGCTTGAGCCTGGTTGAGGCCTCACAATTGATGCGCGGAAAATTGGGCACGACAACGATTTTAACCGTGGTTCGAGACGCCGAAGAAACTCCCAAAGATTTTAGAATCACTCGTGGCAACGTGAAAATTCGCTCGGTCAAATACACAGATTTCGGAGAAGGCTATGCTTACATCAAAATCACAAGCTTCATTGAAAACACCGGTCGCGATCTCGAAAAAATTCTAACCGAGCATGAGAAAAAATTCGGAACTGCCAAGGGTTTGATTTTAGATTTACGAAGAAACCCAGGGGGCCTTCTCGATCAAGCCATCAAAGTCAGCGACCTGTTTATCCCTGATGGCAAAATTGTAAGCACCATTGGCCGCGAAAAAGGTAAGGAAGAAGTTGTTTACGCTTCAAAGAAAGCTCATTTCACAAGCTTTCCAGTGATCGTTTTGATGAATGAGTACTCGGCCAGCGCCAGCGAAATTGTTGCAGGAGCTCTTCAAGACAACAAACGCGCAGTGATTATGGGTGAAAAATCTTTCGGCAAAGGCTCGGTTCAATCTGTGGTCAAGTTGGGCGATGGCTCAGGTCTCAAATTGACTGTGGCTCGTTACTACACTCCGAGCGGAAGATCGATTCAATCCGAAGGAATCGTGCCTGACATCGCAATCGAAGATGTGGATACGGATGCCTTCGGAAAAGCGATCATCAAAAATCGTGGAACTCGAGAAAAAGACATTCAAGGTCACTTGCTCAGTGAGCGCGAAAAAGCCGACAAAGGCAAACCAGTCAGCGACAAAGCGCATGTGGACGCTTGGTGGAAGCACGCTAATAACAAAAAAGAAGACAGAACCAATCCTAAAGAAAAGTTACTGGCTTCCGATTACCAGGTTTACCAGGCCTACAACTACATCAAAGCTTGGAAGCTGATGAAGAGCATCGGCCAAATGGAGCCGGCTGAAGTCGCCAGCAAAGCCAACACCGAAGACGTCAAAAACTAAGCGGCTAGAGGCTGCTTGAGCGCTCGGTTTCAAAAATGGAAACCAGTTTGAGGCCGTTCAAGTCAGTGGAACGGCAGTGGCCTAGTGTCCTGGAGAAATTCTAAAAAGCGTTGATTAGGAAAGTGATTCTTTGATCTGATCTTTTGAAACTTCAGAAACCTTTGCGGACTTCAGCAAGAAAGCCAAAACCTTCTCTTCAGTGATCGCATAGGTGACTCGGTTCATCTGTTCAGGCTTCGAGTAAAATTCTTTGATTCGAGCTTTTTCGATGCCAGTTTGTTTGGCGTACTCGTCAAATTTGGCTTCGAGCTCATCCTCAGTCCAAGTGAGATCATGCTTTTTTGCGAGAGCATCCATCAAGAATCCAGATTGGATCATCTCTGCAGCCGAGTTCTCAAAATCCTTGTCCCATTTCTCAGTGTAGGATTTGAATTCCGTGTCTGACATTCCTTGCTCGACCATTTTCTTTTTCATGTCTTCGATCAAGGCTTGCTTCTGCTCTTGCAACATTGAAGCAGGAACTTCGACTGGATTCTGCGCAACTAATTTTTTGATCAAACGATTCTTGAAATCACTTTCAATTCGTTTGCTCTCCGATTGCTCCATGTCCTCACGGATTGTCTTTTTCAAAGTCTCAAGCGTGTGAGTCGGAGTTGTTCCGTCCGCTTGCACAGTCGCGCCGCCACCAGCTTGGCCCATTAACTGCGTCACCAATTCGTCCGTCAGCTCTGGCAATTGCTTTTTCTTCAATGAAGTCAAAGTGACTTTGAAATCCACAGCTTTTCCAGCCAAATCCGCCGAATGATAAGGATCTGGAAATTTCAAATTCAATGTTTTTTGTCCACCGATTTTCATTCCGACAATGCCAGCTTCGAAACCCTCGATAAACTGATTCGCACCTAAATCCAAGTTGTGATTGGTGCCAGCACCGTTTTCAAGCGGTTTACCATCCACAAAACCTTCGAAATCAATCACAGCCATATCGCCCTTTTGAGCAGGCCGATCTTCCAAAACAGGAACGAGTTCAGCTCGTGAATTTCGGATGTTCTCCAAAACTTCGTTTACTTTTTCATCAGCAGTTTCGAATTTTTCTTTTTGAACTTCGAGACCCTCGTATTTTTTCAAGGTCACATCAGGCTTCACTTCAAAATTAGCACTAAACGAAAAATCTTTACCATCGGCCAGCTGATCAAATTCAAATTCTGGATAGCTAACGGGATCCAACTGGTGTTCCTTCAAAGCATTGAAGTAATGCTTTTGAATCAAATCCTGAACCACGTCTTGTTTAACTTTGTCACCGTACATACTTTTGATGGTCGCGATCGGCGCTTTGCCTTGGCGAAAACCTTTGATGTTGGCTTGTTTTTGGATTCCTTTAAAAACAGAATCGAAAGCTTTGCCAACTTCAGCGGCAGGAACTTCGATATTCAATTTTCTTTGCAACGAACCGACTTTTTCAACAGTGGACTTCATAACGCTCCTTAGCTGACCAGATAGATGAGAGGGGAAAGTCGGGCGATCCTAAGAGAAGACGACTCTCAAATCAAGCGATTTTAATGCAAAGCAAGATGCCTCTCAAAACCGGTCCTGAGAGAATGAAAATCCATGAAAAGTCCAAGTCCACAAAAGATCATATTCGTCACCGGCAAAGGTGGAGTTGGCAAATCCGCAGTTGCAGCAGCCATGGCGTTGGAACGTGCGCAAGCAGGTATGAAAACTTTGCTCGTCGAGCTGGGCGATCAAAGCTTTTACAAGGACTATTTCAATCTGGCCGAGGTCAATTATCAGCCGCGAAAGCTCAAAGAAAATCTCGATCTGGCGCTCTGGTCAGGACCTGAATGCCTTCGTGAGTACGCCCGATTTCTACTGAAAATTGAAAGCGTCTATCGCCTTTTTTTCGAAAATGCGGTGACACGATCCTTGGTTCAAGTGGCACCCGCGCTTTCAGAGCTCGCCATCATGGGCAAAGTCACGAGCCATCCACGCCAAGTCGGCCCTCCTCTAAATTACGACTGCATCGTCGTTGATGGATTTGCGACTGGACATTTTCTGGCTCTCCTCAAAGCTCCGCAAGGAATGGCCGAAGCCGTGAAGTTCGGACCCATGGGCGAGCAGTCTCGAAGCGTGGAAAAAGTTCTCAAAGATCCGAATCACTGCAGCTACTTTGTCGTGTCTTTGCCGGAAGAGCTTCCAGTGCAAGAGGCCATTGAGCTTTCCGAGGGAATTAAAAAAATTCTCGGCGTTTCCCCGGTGCACCTTTTCAATCGCTTGGTGTCACCGTCGGCCGAAGCGCTGATGACCCCGGTCACCGAAAAGTATTTACAAGATTTTCAGAAATATGTTCGAAAAATGTCCGAGCAAGAATTGCAGCTCGCAAAAAAATTAAAGGTCGATAGCGAAGTAAAATACATTCCGCAAATTTATTCGATTGATCCCTGGTCAATCGTGCAAGCCATGTCTGAAAAATTAGCGGAGGTCTTGAAACGATGACTGAACTTCTGCAATCCGCCAAAGTCATCGTCTGCGTCGGATCAGGTGGAGTGGGGAAAACCACGGTCGCCTCGGCAATTGCCATGCGTGCCGCTCAGCTTGGAAAAAAAGTTTTGGTGCTTACGGTGGACCCCTCTCGCCGACTGAAATCCACAATGGGACTTGATGACAAAGAAGATTCAGAAATTTTTCATCCAAGTATCAAAGGCAGTTTGCACGCCTCAATCATCGATCCTAAAAAAATCTTTGATGAGTTCGTCGTGCGCGCTTCTTCAAAGGAAGATCGGGCGCAAAAGATATTAAAAAATAAATTGTACATTCAGCTGTCGACAACTTTGAGCGGCTCGCAAGAATTCACGGCTCTGGAAAAGCTTTACTCGTCTTTTGAGTCGGGCCTCTATGACTTGATCGTGCTCGATACTCCTCCCACCAAGCATGCCATCGACTTTCTGCAAGCACCGCAAAAACTTTCTTCGCTGTTCAATGAAAATGTAGCGCAGTGGTTTCGAGATCCTGAGGGGCAGGAGCGCGGATTTTTTAAAACGGTCTTGCAGACGGGAACTCGGCAAGTGTTGAAGGCGCTCGAAGCATTGACGGGTTCTGAATTTATGGGTGAACTTGCGGATTTTTTCAAAAGCATTCAAAAATGGCAGGGTCAGCTTGAGCAAAGAATCGCCGCCTCTCACAACTTACTGACCAGCCGGGACACTCATTTTGTTTTAGTGACGAGCTTTGATGAAGCTAAATTGAAAGAGGCGGAATTTTTCTCACGGGAGATCCGCAAGAGCGGCTATCAGCTCTCGACTGTTTTGATCAATCGCGCCTATCCCAAAGGTCTAGATTTGAATCAGAAGGTCAGTGACGGCAATGATCTTTTGCATCTTTACAAGGTCTTTCAATCGCTCTTAGAGGCGAAGGAAAAATTTTATCAATCCTTCTCGATTCGGATGAGCAACAGTGGGGCCGCTGGCGTTTCCACAGGCGCCAAATCGACGAGCCGAGGCCAGGTGCTGCGAATTCCTGAACTGATGAATCAAATTTCAGACCTTGAGGGAGTTGTGGAAATGGCTCAGAATATTCAAGAAGCCGAGGACTCAAATTGAAGACTCATCAAATGCTCGTTTTGCTAACTTTGTTTTTTGTGACTGGATGTGGAAGCATGCAAACCAGTCCCGTTACCGGCGTGCCAATCGACCCGCAAGTTCGAGCTGAGCAAGAGGCCGAGTTGAGAAAAGCAGATGATGCTTTGTTCTTGCAGGATTTTATTTCAGCCGAAAAACTTTATTTAGCCTTTCAAAAACAATTTCCCAATTCCATTTTTTATCAGAAGGCCCAATTCGGCCGCAGCAAAGCTTTAGAATACCAAGAAAAATGGACGGAAGCATCGGAAGCTTACCGAAGTGCAATCGAAGCCACTCGAGTTCGACAACCCGAAATTGCAGCACAAGCTTTGTTCCGGCTTTCTTACTGCTATGAAAATCTCGGTGAGGAAGCGAAAGTTTTAGCCACCTTGAACGATGTCAGTCAGATGAAAGACCAATTGTGGCCCGAGCAAATTCAAGCTGAACTTCCAGCTCGTTTTGCTGCTAGTTACAGTCGAGTCGGACGAACCAAAGAAGCTCAAAGCTACTTCATCAAAGCGGAACAAGGGATCGCGCAGATTCGCGCCAACCAGGCTTCGCAGCGGACTAATGATTGGCTGGCTCAGGTGTATTTTCAGATGGGCCGACTTTCCACCAATCAGCTGACCAATGAAAATCTGCAATCCAGTCTTGATACTTTGAAGATGATTCAGGTTTTCAGTTTGCGCAGTGCCGAGATGGGTGGCGAGCCTTGGTCTCGACGTGCCATCCAAGGTCTGATGGAAAATTACCGAGATCATTGGAATGCGATTCAGGAAATCCCCCTTCACCGGGCAATGGAAGTGGGAGTCGCAAAACGAGAGCAGACTGAGCGAAAAATCAGTTTCACTGGCGAGCTTCTCACTCTCATTAGCGATTTGCGCCAGTACCGTGCGCCTAGCGACCCACTGCCTGTGAATGATTTGTTCGGCTTTTTGCAAAACATCGAGAAGCAAGGAAAAGATTATTTGATTTCTGTGGGAGAAAGAAATGCACTGACTCCCGAGTCGGAACGAAGACTGGAACTGAAACGTCAGAAAATGACCTTGCGGCCAGTTTCCAATGGCGACTTGCCAAAGGCACTGCCTTCGAAAAAAATTAAATCAGTTGAGCCGAAAGCCCCTCCCGCAGCCGAAGTCCAAGTGATACAGTCAGAACCGACGGCGTCGGCGCTATCATCAGTTCCGCCAGCCTCGGCTGTACATCCGCCTGTTCGGCCAACGGCTCCGGCAGTTGCTATTCCGCCAGAATCCAAGCAAGATCCTACTCACTAATTAAATGAGGCCTCTATGATCCGAAAGACCTTGCACGAAAATCTTTGCAATCAATCCAACAAAGTTACCGATTGGTTTTGTGAGAAAACGAAATCTTTGAGCTACCCCATTTACTCAAGCTATGACATTCGCGATGCCGGATTTAAGATTTCAAATGTCGATGCCAATATTTTTCCAGCAGGTTTCAACAACATTTGTCCAACCGATAAAGAGTCTGCCGTCGGAATCATGAGCCAGTATCTTTCAAAGCACTATGGCTCTTCAGTCAGCAAAATTTTATTGGTCACCGAGGAGCATACGAATAACCCTTACTATTGGGAAAATGTTTTAACGATTCAAGGTTTGTTGAAAAGTGCAGGAAAAAAAGTTTTGATCGGAATTCCAAGACGCTTGGACGCTCCGGTCGTGGTGCAAAGCTCCAGTGGGCAAAGCGTAGAAATCGTTTCGGCATTTGAGGACTCGGCGGCAGTGCGGGAATTCAAACCCGACCTGATCATTTCGAACAATGATTTTTCAGATGCTCATGAAGAGTGGGCGTCTCATCTGACTTTGCCGATGAATCCGCCTCGTGAACTAGGATGGTATCAAAGAAAAAAATCCCAGTATTTTCAAAATTACAACCAACTGGTCACCGAGTTTTCAGACTTGGTCGGCTTGGATCCTTTTTCGCTCAATGTGAAAACGGAGTTTTTCGAAAACTTTGATCTCTCCGTTGACAGCTCTCGATTGCAATTGGCTGAGCAAGTCGATCACATGATCGCAGGCTTGAAGGAAGAGTATAAAAAACGCGGCATCAATCAAGAGCCCTTTCTCTTCGTTAAAAATAATTCTGGAACCTACGGTTTGGCAGTGATTCGAGTTGGCAGTGGAGCAGAAATCAAAGACTGGAATTATAAATCTCGCAAAAAAATGAAAGCTGCAAAAGGCGGCCGAGATGTTGAGCAAGTGATAATTCAAGAAGGCATTCCTTCTCGAGTGCAAGCCGATGGTGCTTCCGCTGAGCCAGTCATCTATATGATTGGTTGTGAGTTAGCTGGAGGATTTTTGCGGACGCACTCTGAAAAAGGCTCGACAGATAGCTTGAACAGTCCAGGCGCTGTTTACAAAAAACTTTGCGTGTCCGATCTGAACGTTAGTCTCCAGGGCTCACCTTTGGAAAATGTTTATGGTTGGTCAGCACGTCTGGGTTTGATTGCGATTGGAATGGAAGCCCAACAGATGGGTGCTCTGTTCAATGGATATCAACAAAAGGCTTGCGGGTCCTGAGGGGCTTAGATTTGGGAGCCAGACTTTTGACCCGACTGTGACAATCTTTACGCGGGAGCTGATTTTTTCGGGTAAAATAAACCCATAAGCATGGGGTGTTTCCGAATGAAGGCTCTTTACGCTATCGCAATCATTGGATTTTTTTTCGTGGGCGGATTTTTTATCAGTCGGTCGTCTCGTCCGCTTCCCATGCAAATGGCATCGAATGAAATGCCGTCCCCTCGCCGCGACCCTGCAGCCATAAAGCGTGTGTATGATTTTTCACAACTTGAAGGTTCTGCTTTGGATTTTGCGACGAAGCAGCGATTACTCGAGGGAGCGAAAATCATCCGCGACAAAACGGATGTTGGAGTTGAGCTCGGCCATTTCGTGATTAAAGATTCTGGCGGTCAAAAAGTTTTTGCCTGCCAACATTACTCGCGTGTTGTTTTGTCTTTTCAAGGTGAAGGCATGGCTGTCGGCGGTGAACTTCCAAAAATGGAAGTCGAAGGCAACTGTGAAATCTCACCGGACATCAACAGTATCGCTGCTGTATGGATTCCAGTTTCGCGAATCCTAGGCGAGCCAGTTGCTGACGGAGAGTTCGACTTCCGCGAAGGGCATCCAGCAAAACTAAAATTTGCAAACGTTTCGGATCAGTGGCCCAAAACTTGGCAGCTCAAAACCGTGCGTTTGATCGACTCCACTGGAAAAAATTCCGAAGTCTCCATTGACTCGGCCGAGCTCAAAAAAATTCTCCACGAACCCTTCCTCCTGCAATTCTAAGGTGCCTTCCCTTTTTTGGTAGCGCAAGCGCATCAAAAAAGGATATGAAAAAAGCATGAAACATGACGAAGTTCTCGGACATCCCAAAGGTTTGTTCTTTTTGTTCTTTACTGAAATGTGGGAGCGCTTTTCCTTCTACGGAATGAGAGCTCTTCTCGTTTTGTACATGACCAAATCTCTCCTGATCAATATCGAGCAAGGTCACGAGGTTTTTGGATTTTCCGCTTTGAAATCTGGGCTGGAGGCCTTGCTCGGACCTCTTTCCAACCAAGCGATGTCTTCGCAAATTTACGGAGTCTACACCAGCCTTGTCTACCTCACTCCATTTTTTGGCGGCATGCTCGCTGACCGGTTGATTGGCCAAAAGCGCTCGATTTATATCGGTGGAATTCTCATGGCCATCGGTCATCTTCTGATGGCAGTTGAAAGACTTTTTTTTCCGGCATTGATATTTCTGATTTTGGGAAATGGATTTTTCAAACCAAATATTTCCTCTCAAATTGGAAGCCTCTACGAAAAAGAAGACTCGCGGCGAGACGGCGCCTTTATGATTTTCTATATGGGGGTCAATCTCGGAGCATTTTTCTCGCCGCTTGTGTGCGGGACTCTTGGACAAAAATATGGATGGCATTATGGCTTCACAGCTGCCGGAATTGGAATGTTGATTGGATTGTTGGTTTACCATTTTGCTCAGCCGCACTTGCCTCCCGATCGACTTCATATGCTTCAGTTGCAGGCTAAGAAATCGCGAGAGGATGGCTCTGAGGCTGAGGTCGCCAACCCGAAGTTGACCAAAGAAGATTACTCGAAAATTCTTGCTTTGATTTTTTTGTGTGTGGTTAATATTTTGTTTTGGGCTGTGTACGAGCAGCAAGGGAATACTTTGCAGATTTGGGCCGATCAAAATACCAACTGGAATATTTTGGGATTTGATGTGCCGTCAACGTGGATGCAGTCGATCAATCCTTTTTTGATTTTCGTTTTTACTCCGATGCTTTCCTGGTTTTGGCAAAAGCAAAACCAGCGTGACAGCGAGCCTTCGACGGTCACGAAAATGGCCATCGGGTGTTTTTTTGCAGCCCTAGGATACGTCCTCATGGTCTTTATGGTGAAAATGTTTGGAGTCGAAACAAAAAGCTCGGTTCTTTGGTTGTTGGCGGCCATTTCGCTTTTCACTTTGGGTGAACTTTACCTGTCGCCAATCGGCCTCTCTTTGGTGACTAAACTCGCGCCTATGCAAATGGTTTCTATGCTGATGGGAGTGTGGTTTTTATCGAGCGCTGTGGGAAATTATTTGGCCGGATTCATCGGCGGCTACTACGAACAAATAGGCCAGGTGCAGTTCTTCAATCTCATGGCCCTCACCGCCTTCATCGCGGGATTGATGTTTCTCGCAACTTTGAAGGTGCCTTCCCTTTTTTGGTTGCGCACCCGCAGCAAAAAAGCGGCAGGATAAGCCAGACTTTCGGACTGAAACCCTCAGCAGTTTCTATAACCATTCAAAAAATCTAGGTTTTATA
>JAYUCD010000199.1:0-2666 GCA_043740515.1 Bdellovibrio sp.
TCCAATGTCGTTTGCGATCTCAGGTCAAAACCCTCAAATCGAATACAGAGGGGTCAACTCAGTGAAATTGACGGGGTCCGTTCCCGTGAAAACAGGGGGCTCGAATCTGGGTATTGATGGCATCAATAGAATCCAGCTTGATTGGCTGGTATCTTTTCTTTCTAGCTCTACAGTCGGAATATATTTGGAAGGTGATACGACAAGGCTGAGGAGGTCCTTTGACTAAGAATCTAACTGTGTCGATCTTCTCTTTCTTGCTGGCCATCAATCCACTCCTGGTATTGTCTCTCAGGGGAAGCCTTTATCAGCTTAGACAGACGAGCAAAACGCTTTTCCTCTTTATATTGAGACATGCTGATGACCTTATCGGACGATCTCGGAAATAACTGTGGTACATCGTCTACAACTTTTGGAACTCTAAGTTTTTTCATTATAAAATACCTCGTAGTTTCAATAGTTTACGGCTCAAAGTGGTAGATGTTTTGTCTTTTAAGTCCTGTGCGTCTACCAATTTCGCCACCGGGGCAGTGGAAAAAATCAAAGGCTGAAGGCGTAGAAAATCATTGAATTCTGCAAAAATCAATTCGAGATCGGTTTGGAATCAAATCGATGGCGACTTGGTCGCTGGCGTCAATTTCCATTTGCTGAGCAAAGTTTCAAAATCAGCGGGGGCGGGGGCGGTGATTTGCATTTTTTGGCCGGTGATCGGGTGGGGGAACTGCAAAGACGAAGCGTGGAGCATCAGTCGGGGGACTTGCGGATCTTTGCCGCCGTAAAGCGAATCGCCTAAAATGGGAGCATCGGAATGCAGCAGATGGACTCGAATTTGGTGAGTCCTTCCCGTGATCGGCTTGGCCTCGATCCAGTGGCATTCAGCCGAGCTTGCCAGTCGAGTGAAATCTGTTTTGGCATAATCGCCGCCAGATTCTGTGCGAAATATTTTGACGGATTTGCCATCTTTTCGCCGAGCCACCAAATGATTTTCGATGCTCCACTGATCATCTTTGAGTTTACCTGGTTTGCTTAGCGCCCAATAGGTTTTTTCAAAAGCATGAGCCCGGAACATTTCAGTCAATGGCAAGTTTGCTTGTTTGCTTTTTGAGAAAAGAATGATTCCCGATGTGTCTTTGTCGAGCCGGTGATGCAAAAATAAAGTTTTGAAATTTTTCTTGAGCAAAGTAAAAAGATCAGCTCGCTTTTTATCGACAGATGCCTGGGAGGGGAGGCCTGCCGGTTTGTTGATGAGCACAATAAATTCGTCTTCAAATAAAACGGGCAGCAACCAGGATGGATTCTCACTTTGCTTTGCTGACATGAGGATTTCCTTTGAGAAAAAAACGAAGTAGCCAGAGCTTTGCTTCTTGGGCGTAGGGAACCCCAACTCGAGGCGTTTTGACAAGCTCTGATTGTTTCAAATGAAATCCATCGTCTTCGATCCACAGTTGAGATTGAGGCGTAAACAGAGCCAGTCCATCTTCGGCTTTGCTCAGGCCCCAAGCGCGACACAATTTTCCCGGACCATTCCATTCGGGCTTCGAAGTGCCTTCCTCGAGCGGTGCCAAAGCTCGAATCAATACAGCTTCAGGCTCCTGCTCATTGCGGGTCACAACATTCAGGCAATGATACATACCATAGATCAAGTAAATGTAGCTGTGGCCTCCGGAGAGATACATGCTTTCCACTCGCTTGCTTTTCCGATAGCCGAAAGTGTGGCAAGCCCGATCAGTGGCTCCAAGATAGGCTTCGACTTCGACGATCCGCCCTTTCAGAAGAGACTTGTCTGGCTTTTGGAAACATAAAACTTTACCGAGAAGTTGTTTGGCCACCAATTCGGTTTTTCGAGCGTAAAAATCGCCTGTCAGAGGTTTTTTATGTAACTTCGTAAGCTTTTGCATTTCCTACTGCTTTCTTATTTCTGCAAACTCTCTTGCTAATTCTTTTGCAGGTCCATCTAAGGAGAGGTACAAAAGCTTGTCAAGAATCTGATTATTTCTTCAGGTCCCTTGCCTTGACCAGCTCAATTCTCAACCCAAATTTGAAAAGGAAAAGGAGGGAAGACAAATGAAAAATTCTCTGCTGAACAGTTGGATGAACGAAGTGGACGACATGGTTCGATCTTTTTCCCCAATCGTCGAAATCTATGAATCCGAAAAGGAGTTTTGCTTTCAATTTGATTTGCCAGGAATGAAAGAAAAAGAATTGAAGTTAAGTGTCAGTCGACAGGAACTCATTATTTCTGGTGAGAGATTGCGGGATCAATCGCTCGCAGAAAATGAAAATGTAGAGCAAACACAAGCTCGCAAAAAAATACACAGAACTGAAAGATTGTACGGAAAGTTTGAAAGATCTTTTTATTTAATGGAGGAAGTAGACGCAGAAAAAATTGAGGCTGAATTCAGTGAAGGTGTCTTAGAAGTTCGAGTTCCTAAGTCTGAAACGACAGCAGCTCATCAGATTCCAATTCACTCTTCGGAACAGACTCACTAAAAAATTCGTCAGTCTATCCAAACATCCTCCCGAAAAAGCCTGGGCCCGCGACCCAGGCTTTCCATTTTTTTTTCGTCTCAACTGACCGGCCGGGAATTTTTGTACCACTATCAAAGTTCATAATTAGCTGACAAGCTGAATATTTTCCCTCCATGCTTCTGGGGTCTTCGGTGGTCTGC
>JAYUCD010000200.1:0-2410 GCA_043740515.1 Bdellovibrio sp.
CTCGCCCTCGCGTTCGAGCCAGTCGTGCCGGGCCTGCCAGTCCGACGAGTGCGGGTACAGGTTCTTCCCGCCCTTGCGCACACAAACCGAGGCGCGCAGTAACTTAAATTCACGAACACATGGAGGTGTCTTGTGGATTTAGAGATTCTAAAAAATTGGAATAAAATGATTTGATCGGATTCTGAAGTCACATCCAGAGGCCTGATCCAAAAGCGCTCACTCTCCTGGAAGGCATTTCGCAAACGATCGACCGAAGTCGCTCGCGCTGTGACGATCACCCGGTAGTTTCGGTCGGTGTATAAAAATTCGGTCAATGCCCAGCCGATTCCTGAGCTGCAGCCCGTAACCAAAATAACCGGTTTAAATTTTTGAGGAGTCCGTCGCTGAAGCCAGCGGAATAATTTAAACAAACAAACCCACCTCTCATTACCATTGGAGCTGGATCTAAATAAAAACGCAACCAGCGTAAGGTCAGAGCTGGGTGAAAGAAGCTGAGTCATAGGCCGAAAAGGCATCAAAAGGCCTCTTGCTCAGCAGGGGCAAATCTTTACAAAACGACCTCAAGGATTTCTTTCGCTCGATCGAAAGTCTTATCCTCCATATCTGAAAATTCAAAGTGGTGCGAAATTTCCGTGGCACTGCTTTTGAAATTGTCATCTTGCAGGCATCGATTCAATTAACTTAGGGGACAAAATGAAACCACTTCTTTCGACTTTCGCGCTTTTTTTCGCAGTTCTATTTTCGGTTGCAGCCAATGCTCAACTTCCTTTTCAAGTCGGACAGCCCGTCATCGACGGTGACGGCTGTCCCACGGGTTCGGCTCGGGCGATTGTAGCGCCAGATGGCTCGACGGTTTCGATTCTTTTTGACCGGTTTGAGGTGCAAGTTTCCCCAGGCCGCTATCAGATGCCCCAACTTCGACGCGCTTGTCATTTTCGCTTGCCGATCAATTTGGCGGCCGGTTGGAATTTGGCTGTCTCACAAATCGATTACCGAGGTTTTGCACAACTTGAGGGCGGCAATCGAGGCTTTATTATCACGACCGGTAATCTGCCAGGATTGGACTTTACAATAGGTCAAAACCAACTCCGCACTCAGCTCAATCCAGGCACCGGCAATTTTTTGCTGAGTCAACCGCTTGGTATCCGGGTTCGCAACCGATGCCAGCCACTTCCTGAGCTTGAATTTACAAGCATTATTCATCTACTCGGCCCGAACGGTCGCGGCGGTGGAACAATTTTCAATCAAGAAGCAATGATGACGATTGACTCAGCCGATGTGAGCCAACAAGGACCGATTCGCCTGAATTTATTAGTTACTCGTTGCATTTAATTCTCGAGAAACTTGATTGGCTCGCGCTCAGCCGCTACATGTAGGCGCTGAGTTGGGCTGGTAGATAAATTGGTAGCTAAATGAGTCCGTTTATTTTGGCACATTTTTGGCTTTAGAGCTCTTCGAAAAAAAATTGGTATCAAAAAGTATCAGAAGTTTAAAAACAACCATGTGTTCTTTAGGAGGAATCATGAAAACATTAGGATCACGAGCAGCTGCTCTTGCATTATCAACGATCTTGGCGGCCTGCGGTGGTGGCGGTGGAGACGGTAGCGTTTCAACTGGCGGCTCTTATTTTACGCACGATCAACTTGCTTCAGAATTCGTTAAACGAGTGAATGTGGATGTTGCTGGCTACAACCTGAGTTTGGTCAAATCAACAACTCTTCAGTATGACTACGTCGTTGTCTACGACCGTGCATACAACTCCTATGATGCTTACTGGTTGGGTAACTACAGCGTTGGACAAAATCTTGGATCTTATTTGAAAACCTATGAATCAAAGTTTTATTACAACCTCGTTCCACAAGCAGGTAACAACTACCGCGATTACGTCTCTGGAACACTTTTCGAGGTGACTCAAGCTTCTGGAAAGAACTTGGATAAAATGCAAGCTCTGAAATCTCAGCTTGCTGTCAACAAAGCCGCTGCTTCTCTCCAAGAGCAGTACGGAATGAGCGAATCCAAAGCTCTGGATACAGCTCGCTTTGCTTACAAAATCAAAACTTCGCCAGCTGGAACTTACAGCGCCAAAGACTTTGATGCCTTTTCTTCAAAGCTCACTGGTGGTCACTCAATCACTGATTTCCAAAATGCTTACAAAGCTGGAAACACTTCTTCTTTGAACCAAATGGTCCAAGACGCTGCCAAAGAAACAGGAATGGGATCTGAAGGCGTTACCAAAATGATCTCTGAAGTATTCATGAAATAGTTTTCTCTCTTTTGTAGAGATTAAATTTCAGACCCCCCTCTGAAATCGAAAAGCCCGGAATTTTTCCGGGCTTTTTTTTTGCCGAGATTAGGTTTTCTGATTGATAACCTGATCTGAGATGTACTCAAGCATCAGATCACAATTACC
>JAYUCD010000201.1:0-16097 GCA_043740515.1 Bdellovibrio sp.
GAAGGATCTTGCCAGAAGAATTTCAAAGTGGAAGCGATGCGCGCGGCGTCGACTACGGCTCAGTCCGAGGAAATTAATTCCAGGAGGTGCGAAAACGCAGATCTTCGCTGAGATCGGCGCCTAGTTCGATGTGCTTGTAGCACTGCTTGGTTTCCAGGACCTTGCGCACCAATTTGTTCATCACATCGTGACCCGCTTTGTATAAAACCAAATGGCCCATCAATGGCATACCCAAAGTCACAAGATCGCCGAGCGCATCCAAGGTTTTATGGCGAACGAATTCGTCGACGAAGCGCAAACCTTGAGGATTCAGAATTCCGTGATCATCCAACACGATGGCATTATCTAAGCTTCCGCCCAAGGCCAATCCTCGAGCTTGCAAAGCTTCGACATCTTTCAAAAATCCAAAGGTCCGGGCATCCGCAATTTCACGAGTGAAAGAATGGTCATTCACATCGATATCAAATTTCTGTTTGCCAATTTGCGGATGCGGAAAATCAATCGTCACGGTGACTCGCAAGCCATGATAAGGGACGATGTAGGCTTGCTTCTCACCCTCAGAAAAATAAATCGGCTCGGTGATATAACAGTAGCGCCGCGGTTGGTCCTGCTCCACCATGCCCACTCGGTGAAGTGCTTCGAGAAATTCTTTGGCGCTGCCATCACAAATTGGAATTTCAGGACCATCCAGCTCAATAAAAATATTATCGATTCGAAGTGCCGAAAGTGCCGACATGCAGTGCTCAACCGTCGACACAGAAAATTCCGACCCGGCCAAAGTCGTGGCATAACCGGTAGCTGAAACGGCAAGGGCACTGACTCGGAGGGATGGCTTGTTCGGCAAATCGGCTCGAACAAAGTGAACTCCGCTGTTGGCGGGCGCCGGTACAAAGGTCAAAGTGCAAGCTTTTCCAGAGTGGATCCCGATGCCTTGGACTGTGGTTCTTTTGCGAATCGTTTTTTGTAGAAACATGCAGTCGATAGTTTAGCTGAACAATGGAAAGGGAACAAATATTTTCCCAACCGTTTCACCACTGTAGTTTTTCACAAAGGGTTCAGTGTGTCGAGAAAGCTTCACAAATTCGTCTTCGCTCAATCCCTGAAATGCACTCAGCAGTTTCGCCACCGCCACTCGGGACGCGCGACCGTTCCCATCTCGAACTTTCAAAGCGAAAGAATAGCCGGGTTCAAACAGAGCTCCAGCATAAACACCTTCGGCTCCTGCTTTGACGATCATTCGATCACCGGCTTCAGCAATTAGATCCGTGCAAAAATCGTTGGTTCCACCCAAATAAAAAGGCTCAGAAATCACCGATGTGCGGATTAATTTCAGAGCTGCCGAGCGCTCCGCCGGAAGGGAAGGATCCAAATTAAGCAGAGAGAGGCTTTTTGCCATGCCGATCAAAGTCATCGCATAGGTGGGAATTCCACATCCGTCCGGTCCCCAAGGAGCCTGATCCAAAAGATCTCCGCTCGTCTCCGTTAACATTTTTCGAAACTTGATTTGTAGAGGATGATCGTAGTTTCCATAATGCCGAATATCGATTTTTTCTTTTTTCAATGCTGAAAGAATTCCCGCATGCTTGCCTGAGCAATTGTTGTGACGCGGGCAAGGCTTTATGCCTTTTCGAATCAAATCCTGTGCGGTTTTCTCATCGTAGGGAGTATGCGCTCCGCAAACCAAATCACTTTCCAAAGCTTGAATTTTTTCCAGCCAGGACATCAGCAAATCCGTGTGTGCCGGTTCCCCGTTGTGAGAAGCGCAGGCCAAAGTGAGATGCGCAGGGGTTAATCCGAGGCTGGAATAAGCGCCGCTTTCTACCAAGTAGAGAGCCTGTATCATTTTGATCGTCGAGCGCGGATAGGTTCGAACTTTTTCAAATTCGCCGAAGCCGGCCACCACTTGAGCTTTGGAATCTAAGATGACAGCGTCAACTAAATGAACACTTTCTGTCCAATTGCCCCGAGTCACATGAACTTCGATGGGTGGATTAGATTTTTCTAGATTTTTCCGATGAGAGAAAGGAGGCATGGTGACGATTATTTCCGCGAGTCGACAAAAAGGTCAATTCAATCCTCGATCAAAGCGATCTGATCTGTCGTTCTACCTTTTTTTCTGCTTTGGATTTTTTGCTTTGGTCACTTCTGCTTGCTCGACCACAGCTCGTGAGCGCCTCGAAGCCCGACAAAATAAGTCGAATCCCCGTGCTGCAAGTTATGCAGCCGAAGGATTCATGATGGATAGCCGTTCACCCGAGCCCCGGCCCTTTCGCTCTTGGGCTTTCTATTATAAGAATTGCGCTTTGGTCAGTCGCAATCCCTACCCGGATCGTTCCGAATACAGCTGCCTGGATCCATACTGAGTCGCCTCAGTTTGAGAATCAGCTAAATTCGCCTCTGCAGCACTTCAAAAAAAAATCAGTTCTGACGATAGAATCTGAGTTACTAACTGGTCTCACGGGAGTTTCAAAAATGAGCATGATCGATCGGTATCGCAAAAAAGGCGGCTTTCAACAACTTCTCAATTTGATCGAGACCACTGGAAAAGACAAACAAGAAAAGTTTTTGAAGATCATTGCTGACGAAAGCCCAATTTGGGAATCAGAGATCAGAAAGCGTTTGCTAACGATTGATAAAATTTTGTCTTGGGCCCCAGAATATCTGGCTGAGATTTTCCCGCGCATTCAGGCGATTCAGTTGGCTATGCTGGTTGGCGGACTGCCCACCGAAAAGTCAGAGGCTTTTATGAAAGTCATGACCTTCAAAGAAAAGCGAGCGATTGAAACTTTGCTGAAAGAGAAAATGCCGACTCCCGGTGAAACATCGGCTGGAGTGATGAAGCTCTATTCTGAAATTCGGAAAATGGAATCGGAAGGTTCACTCAAATTTGACAAATTCGCTCCTGACATGACCGTTTCAGAGGACATTGAAGACAGGCTTGGAAAAGGCATCAGTAGCAGCGGAGCAGCAGCAACTCATAAAGAAATTGCTGTCGCTCATTTGACTGCCGTCGCAGCCACCTCACCAGCCGCCGCGGGTACTTCTCCGCAAGCTGCAGAAGAAATCAATACCTTGCGCCGCAAGTTGGTACAGATGAATCAGGAATTGCAAAAGCTGAATCACGAAAACAGCATGATGAAAGAGAAGCTCGATCAGATCAAAAAAATTGCCTAATTCAAACTAGGCCGATAAGCTTGCTCTCATTCTAAGGGAGCGAAGCACTGATGCGCCGACTGGTTGAAAAAATTCTTTATGGCAGCGTCGAGACCGGAGTCAGTGCGGTTGAATTCTTTATCCGATTGCACCTCCTGGTTTATTACTCGAAAGATTTAGGTCTGGCGCCAGCTTGGGTCGGAGTTGCACTCTCAATTGCCATTCTTTGGGATGCTGCGGTCGATCCTTGGATTGGCCGCCTGTCAGATGAATTCAAAAATAAAAAGGGAACTCGCATTCATCTCGTGCTTGCTGGCGCGATCGCCACGGCACTGACCTTGTTTGCGCTTTATCATCCTCCACTGCCAAGCCTCCCGTCGGCTGGATCAAAATGGCTTTATCTTCTCGTGATGAGTCTCATTTTCAATACTTCCCATACTTTGTTTTCGATTCCTTACTCGGCGATGGTCGGAGATTACACCCGAGACAGAGACGAGAGATCAAGGTTCATCGCCTGGCGCTTGGTCTTTGCGAACGTAGGTGGAGTTTTGGGAATTGCCATTCCAGGCTATTTTCTCACTCATTCGGACAGCAATGCTTACGGCAGTTCCAGTTGGATTGTTGCCATGATTGTTTTGGCAGTGGCTTTTCTAGGTTCTTTGGCTCCACCGCCCTTGCGAAAAGAGACCGCCATAGCAGTTCACACTGGCCGGCACCCACTTCTTCAAGCTTTCAGCAACCGCGCTTTTGCTGTTTTGCTTTTGGCCAATCTGGTGATGAATGTGGCCTTAACTTTGAACTCGTCGATGGCGCTTTATTATTACAGAATGCGGCTCGCCCTGTCTGAAGGTGAAATTCAAAATGTGCTCTTGTTATTTCTTTTGATTTTTAGTTTGAGCATTCCTCTTTGGATTTTAGTTGGTAAAAAAATTGGCCGCAAAGCCACTTTGATTTTGGGTGCGGTGCTGATTGGCGTGACCAATTGCTTTATTTATCCCCTTCTCCCCTCGGGAAACGCGCAAGCTGCTTACCTTTGGGCCTCAGGCCTGGGTGGCTTGTTGGTTGGCTGTGCGGTGCTGCTCGAATCCGTCTTGACCGATGTGATTGATTACGATCATTTCTTATTTAATCAGGAAAGATTCGGGCTTTACTTTGGCGTGTGGAAATTTTCTGCGAAACTTTCTCGCGCCTTTGCTGTGCTGCTCGCGGGATTGTATCTCGATTGGGCCAACGTGACATTCCCTGATCCAGACACAAACTCTCGACTGGGACTGGCTTTTGGACCGGGAGTCGGCTTTTTCTTTGTCTTGGCCGGCTTGATTTTATTTGCTTACCCGCTGAACGAGAAAAAGTATGCCGAAGTCAAAGCAGCCTTAGACGGAGAATTAAAAAAATGAAAAAGGCAGTTGAAATTTTTCGCAATCCGGCTGCGCATAATCGACCTGCTGGGAGCATGCATCCGATCGCGATCTCGATTGCTTTTTACAACAACAATGCAGTCCTGAATTTAACCTTAGCGGCTTTGGAGAGACAGACTTTTCAAAATTTCGAATTGATTATTTGTGATGATGGCTCAAAACCTGAATCGGTCGCCGCACTGAAAGCCCGCCTAGAAACATTAAGAATTCCGGCGACTCATCTTTGGCACGAAGATTTGGGTTTTCGAAAAAATCGCATTCTGAATTGGGGAATTCATCACTGCCAAAGTGAATACATGATTTTCTTGGATCAAGATTGCTTGGCTCATCCTGAATTTGCGAAAGAACATTTCGAAAATCGGAAGCCTCAATCTGTACTTTGTGGTCGAAGAATGGATTTGACCCCTTGGGTTTCAAAGATACTTACGCCTGAGAAAGTCCGCTCTGGTTTTATCGAAAAAAATCTCTGGTGGATTTTGCCGACCGGCCTTTACATGAAGGACAATAATGGCGGCAAAGGACTGCATTTGAAAAGCTCTTGGTTGCAACGCTGGTTGAACAAAAAAAATCGGGGAATCGTCGGCTGTAATTTTTCCGTCTATCGAGAAGATCTTTTGAGAATCAATGGTTTTGACTTTCGTTATGAGGGCGCCGGAATCGGCGAAGACACAGATATCGAATTTCGATTGAGCCTGCTGGGGGTAGAAATGCGCCCTTTTGTGAACAGGGGGGTTCAGTACCATGTCTACCATCGACTCTTGAAAAGAATTTCTAAAAATGAAAATATTTTTTCACAGGTTCAATCTGAAAAAAAAGTAGTGACCGATTTTGGCTTGAGCCAGCAGGTTAGTAGCAAACTAATTTTGTCAAATCTGGATCAATGACCTTGCAAATGAGCTTTTGCCAGAGATGTGATCACTCGGCCTCGCTGAGTTTTCTGCAGCAATCCCTCTTGAATCAAAAAAGGCTCGTAAACTTCTTCCAAGGTTTCTTTTTCTTCAGCCAAGGCTGCGGCGATGGTTTCAATCCCGACGGGTCCACCTTGAAACTTGTGTTCGATCAGCTCGAGGATGCGCCGATCCATCGGATCGAGGCCCATCTGATCGACTCCCAATTGGTTCAATGCATAAGACGCGATTTCGGCACTGATGGTCCCATCGCCCTTCACTTGGGCGTAATCTCGGACTCGCTTGAGCAATCGATTGGCAATTCGCGGAGTGCCTCGAGAGCGCTTAGCAATTTCTTTCAAGCCTGTCTCATGCGCTTCGATTTTCAAAAGGCTCGCTGAGCGTTTCAGAATTTGCTCTAAAGCTGCGCGGTCGTAAAAATTCAATCTCTCAGTGATTCCAAAGCGATCGCGAAACGGCGAGTTCAACAATCCGGCTCGAGTGGTCGCACCAATCAAAGTGAATGGTACCAATTGAAATTTCATCGAGCGCGCGCCTAATCCTTCGCCGGTGACGATGTCGAGATAGTAATCTTCCATCGCCGTATAAAGGTATTCTTCCACGACTCGGCTGAGACGATGGATTTCATCGATGAACAAAACAGAAAATGGTTTGAGGGAAGTCAACAGCGCTGCCAGATCACCTTTCTTATCCAAAGCAGGCGCAGAGGTGACTTTGCAGTCGACGCCGAGATCATGGGCAATGATACTTGCTAAAGTTGTTTTTCCCAAGCCAGGAGGGCCACTGAGCAAAACATGATCCAAGGGCTCAGAGCGACCTTTGGCAGCTTGAACAAAAACTTTCAGCTTTTCTTTCACTTCAGTTTGGCCGGGAAATTCATCAAAAGTTGGCGGTCTTAAAATATTTTCCCATGAGCTTTCACCTTCCAAAATTTCTTTGGACAGAGTGTCTTTGGCTAAGCTCTCTCGAGCAATAGGGCTGCTTTCTTCACTTTCAAAAATGGGGGCCATCGTTTGCTCCTTTAGACCGAAGTCAGTGCTGAAAGTCCCTGACGAATTCCCTCTTGCAGATCAATTTCTTTCGGCATCTGGGAAACAACTTTTTCCACATCTTGAGAACGAAATCCCAAATTAATCAGCGCCGAAGAAATCTCCTGCAAAGGCAGAGAAAATTGTTTTGAAAATTGGCTGGAAGCTTTTTTATCGCTTTCATGAATCACCAATTTTCCTTTCAAAGTTAAAATCATTTGCTCAGCGGTTTTCTTGCCTACTTTCGGTAATTTCGAAAGGGCTTTGACATCTTCACTTTCGATCATCACCAAAATCTGATCAACACTAGCTCCAGAAACAATATTCAAAGCCATCTTCGGACCGATGCCATTCACTTTGAGCAAAGTGGTGAACAACTGCTTTTCAGTTTTGCTGGAAAAACCAAACAACTGCAGCACATCTTCTCGAACATGGGTGTAAGTATAAACTTGGACAAGCTTGTCTACCTTCGAAGTCGCGCCGGTTCCGCCCATCAGCTGAGTTTGCAATTCGGCCAAAGTATTGAGCGAGCAAAGCAATTCGTAACCGACTCCGGCGACGTCGAGAACGGCGCTTTCGCCTGTGACTTCGATCAAACTTCCTTTGAGCTGTGCGATCATTTCAAACCTCGTTTACAGATCTAGAGCTTGTCCTGAAACCGCCTTGCGATGCAAGGGATTCATGAGATGAAAAGCCTGGAAAGTGGCCATCGCCAAGGCATCGGAGGCATCCATGCGGTTGATCGCCTTGAGATTGAGCAATCGGAGCAAACAGTTTTGCACACTTTCTTTGCTCGCGGCTCCGCTGCCGGTGATTCCCTTTTTAATCAAGCGTGTCGAGTACTCGATGATCTCAGCACCGTGGCGCACCGATTCGTAAAGCGCGACCCCGCGGGCGTGCCCGAGCTTGAAAGCACTGTCCGCATTTTTGCCCAGAAAGATTTTTTCAATCACGACTTGCTGGGGTTTGTATTTGCCTAAAATGCTCTGCATGCCTTCGCCGAGCTCTTTCATTCGGAGCGGAAACGCATCGCTAGCTTTCATCGCAATCACGCCGTGACTGATGTGCTGAAGCACTCCTCGAGAACTCAAGCTGACGACGCCAAAACCAGTGGTGCGCGAACCAGGATCGATTCCTAATATGACCATCGCCAAATGCTTGCATGGCCTTTGGCAGAATGCAAAGATGATCGTCGGAGTCGAACATGGCGAAAGTGACCGAAAAAACTTTGGATGAGTACCGGCGAATGCTGCAAAAAGATCCGCAGTCCAAAGTCTTTGCGCCTCTGGCTGAGGCCCTTCGTGAAATGGGAGATTTTGTTCGTGCCGAGCAGATCGCGGCCGATGGAGTTCGGCGTCATCCCGCCTTTGCCAGCGGATATGTAGCCCTGGGGCGAATCTTAAGTGATCAAGATCGGCAAAAAGAAGCGCTTGTCATACTGAAGAAAGCGGCGGATCTGGATCCAGAAAATCTTTTGGCCTTGCAGCTTTTGGCGCTGACTCACCTACGAATGAATTCACCCAAAGAGGCGCTCAAAATTTACAAACGAGTGCTTTTTTTAAATCCTCAAAGTGAAAAAGCCAGAGCGGCTATTCAACGCCTCGAGAGCTTAAGCGCTGACGAGTACGAAGAGGACATCTTTCAGTACCAGCGCCTGGATTCGCAAAATTCGTCGCAAAAACCAGCGAACGACCTCACTTCTGAGGCACCGAGCGCTGCGGAGTTAGACAGAAAGCTTTCACTGATCGATGCATTGATCGTGCGAAACGAACTGGAAAAAGCTCGGCAAATCTTGGGGGATTTAAGCCTTCGCATGCCCACAAATTTGGAAATCGCCAAACGTTATGAGCTTTTGGATGAGGACGCTCCGGAAGAATCGGCGGATCTTTTGCACCCGCTTCAGTCGCGAGAAAAGACGGTCGTCGAGAGAAAAACTCGCCTGCTACAAAATTTGCTGCGGAGAATTAAAGAGCGAAACGACGAGAAGATCTTCGAAACCCCCAAGGGTTGACCTTTTTCAGAGGCTCGGGCATCTTCAGTTTTCCCGACTTTTAAACTAAATTAACTGACTCGACTCAAAGTTCTCAAATTCAAAGAGGTCTCGAATGTACGAAGTTTCTGATTTTCACAAAGGTCTGCGTCTCATGGTCGAAGGAAATCCATATCAGATTATTGATTTTCAGCATGTGAAGCCTGGCAAAGGAAATCAGTTCACTCGCACTCGCATGCGAAATCTCCTGACTGGTCAGCAGCTCGAGCGAACTTTTAAATCGGGTGAGCGATTCGACGTTCCTGACGTACAAAATGTCGAGATGACTTTTTTGTACAAAGATGAAAACGGTTATAACTTCATGAACCAAACCACCTTTGAGCAAATTTGCATTTTGCCGAATGAGATGGGCGAATCTAGCAATTACTTGGTTGAAAATCTTCAAGTCGTCGTTCTCTTTTACAACGAACGTCCAGTTTCGGTTGATGTCCCCAAAGCGGTGAACTTGAAAGTCGCTCACACGGAGCCAGGAGTTAAAGGTGACCGCGTGACCGGAGCAACCAAGCACGCGACGCTCGAGTCTGGTCTAGTGGTGAACGTGCCTTTGCATATCAATGAAGGCGACCTCCTTCGAATTGACACGGTTTCTGGAGTCTATGTTTCTCGAGTCACAGAATAAGTCAGAATCAGGTCCTAACTTATCGCATTAAGTCTCAAGATTTACTGAGTTTTATCATAAAATAGAGGGCTCAGGAGCTCTCTTGTCAAAGTTGCGATCTTCGACCACCATGGAAATCGAAATTCAGTCTGTGTTGGAATATTTCCAATCACCAGATTTGGCGGCCGATTCGCTTTTGAAAAAATACGAAGAAAAAAAATTAAACCTCGCCGAGTTTGAAACACTTTCAATTTTTCTTTTGCACTGTGGATACTTTGCCACCCTCACCGATTTTATTTTGCGAAAATTGGAGGACGGATCCAAAATCCCTTGGGCGCATTTTGCCGAGGCACTTTTTTTATCTGCGGACAGCATTGAGCCCGAAGTCAAAGCCGCAATGATCGAAGGCGCCGAGGAGAGATTTTCGCTGTCGCATCTTTCTCGTACTCACAATTTAGATGATTTTGATTCTGAGATGAAGGCGCAACGGCTGCGAAGGCGAAAAAAGTTTCAGGATCAGTATGAGGAGCGCAAAAAAAACTTTCGCGACGAGATCGAAATGCTTCGAGGTCAAGGCTTGCATGCTGAGGCTGAAAAATTACTTTTCAATTTTTCAGTGCTCAGTCCAGATGCGCCTGAGATTTCTCAATTGCAAAAATCTCTGAAGGAAAGCCAGGCGCATCAATATTTGGCTCGACCCAAAGAAAACCACAAGAAACAAAAAAAAATCACCAAGCTGCCTGAAATCAAATCGGAAGAGGAAAAAAAACTTTTGCAGTCGATCACGGACACCATGGCGGCCCATCTAAAAGATAATGAGTTATTGGCCGATGACTTTGCAGTTGCCCATCTGACTTGGGAAAATGAAGAAGCTGCGCTTGATTTGCTGAACGAAGTGGGAGTCACTCCAAGCCGCACTTGGATCAAGGCGGATCTTCTGCTTCGCTCGCGGCGCTTTGCCGAACTGATTGATCATCTGCAGAGCGTCGAACCTGAAGCTGCTGTCGAGCCCGAGACTCTCTTTTCGCTTCATTATTTCAAAGCGCAGGCACTGTGGGGCTTGGACCAGAAAAAAATGGCAATCCAGATTTTAGAAGAAATGCTTGAAGCTCGGCCGAACTATCGATCGGCGCAATCACTGCTCAATGATTGGAAAGAAGATCCAACGTGAGCAAAAGAATTTTACTGATCTTGCTTCCACTGTTTTTGGCGACCGGTTTGCTGATGGGACTTTACCATTTAGCTAAGCCACGGGTGCAAGACTGGCTATTAATTCAGATCAATCAGTTGGCGACTCAGAAGCTACCGGTGGCTATCAAAATCCAACAGGTAAACTGGTCTTTGTTTTTTCCAGAGATAGAGCTCTCAGGGATCGAAGTCAGTTCAAAAGAAATTAAAATTCCAAAAATTGAAGTTGAGAAGGTCACGGCCTCGCTGGATCTTTTAGCTCTGGCTACCGGACGACTTTCCATTTCGACTTTGCTGCTCGAAAAACCGAAATTCAGTTTGGATCTTGATGAGCAATTCCACATGAATTCGGGCACCGATTCTCAATCGAGCGGCAAGCCACTTCCTCTGAAGGATATTTTTCAGTATCTCAAAAAAACTCCGATTTCTCGCTTAGGGATTCACCAAGCCGAAATTGAATTGATCTCAAAACATTTGAAGACTGCGGTCAGTCTAGATGCCGCCGATTTATTATTGATCAATCGTAAAGAAAAAATCAGTGTGCAGTTGGATTTGAACGACTCGGTGTTGGCGTATCAAAACAGTGAAGAAGTCCCCTTTCGACTTCAATGTGAAGCTGTTGTCAGTTCTGATAATTTAGACATTTCAAATCTCAAATTGACGGGAATCAATTCAGTCTTGACGGCAAGAGGTTCCGTGACTGATTTAGCCCATATTTTATCAAAGCCTCAGGCGACGCTCGAGTTTGAACTTTTCTCCGAACTTGATCAAGTCTCAGAGATCGCTAGAAATCTTTTCCATCTGCCGAATATTTCTGGCAAGCTCAAAAGCTCTGGCAGACTGGAACTGAATTCCTTTGCTCAAGTTTTAGCCGGCTTTAAATTCAGCGGCCAGAAATTGAAAATTTCCCATTTTGATATTGGAGATATTGAATTCAGCGGCAGTATCGCAGATCAAGTTCTCAAAATTCCTCACATCGCTTTGACCAACGAGGCTGGCCTGATCGATGTCAAAAATCTCGAGTTGGAATTTCCTCAAGAAAACATCAGCCAGTCTTTTCTTCTCAAGGCCGACGCTCAATCAGCGCAAATTGATATCAACGAGCTTTTGCAAAGAATTGGGCTGGATGACTTGCCGCTCGAAATTTTCGTTGGCGCTGATCTCAAATGCGCCGGCCCTGTCTATCCAGATTTTCGCTTTCGCTGCCAAGGAAATGCAAAAGGAGAACAGCTGGAAGTTCGAACCGGAAAGAAATATGAGGAAACGCTTGTCTTGGTTGACGAATTTCAGGCTGACGGAGACTTTACTGTGACTGGGCGAGATGTTCGATACCAAGCGAACATTCACGCAGGACCCGACTCAGGAACTTCTGATGGAGTGATTGATTATCAAACTGGATTTGAAATTAATTACGCCTCACCTGATTTTCATTTTAACAACTTGAGGCGCCTGGCAGGTCTTCGATTTGAGGGGTCCAGCGGATTGACTGGCTCGACTCAAGGTAATTCCAAAGCCGCGACTTTTTCTATTTCGCTTCAGACTAAAAATTTTGTTTTTGAAGATTTTAAATTGGGAAATCCGACAGGTGTGCTGACCTATGAGAAAGGCTTTCTGCATTTTTCCAATTTGTCTGGAAGTTTCCCGAAGACGGACTATGCAGCCAATCTGGATATCGATTTAAAACAGAGCAAATTGCAGGCCCAAGGACAGTTCTCAAAATTTGATTTTCCAGAGCTGCTTTCAATTTTTGAGCGAAAATTCAAATTGCCAATCGAGGTCGCGGGCCAAGGAAAAGCTGATTTTAAAGTTCAGGGTCCCTTTTCTTTGGGAAAGCTGTCTTACAATTTAGAAGCTTCGGCTGGTCGGGGCCTGATTGCTGGCGAGTCCTTTGATTCACTTGATCTGGCCCTTCATTCCGACGCGGGCGAGATGACAATCGACAAAGCTCGCATGAAAAAAGGCAAGTCTGAAATCACCATGGCTGGCATCAGTCACCCGGACGGGCAAATTGATCTCAAAGTTACAGCCTCTGATTTTCCCTTGGAGGAAAGTGAGCACATCTCCCGTTTAGGAGCTCAGGTCACCGGCCTCTTGCGGGTCAATGGAGGCCTGAAGGGTTTCATTCTTGATCCAGAATTTCAAATGGCCGGCCAAGTTTCTCAGTTGACGATTGAAGATTCCGATTTAGCCGATTCCAAATTTGAACTGGATTTCTTTAAGCACAGTTTCAACGGCAATCTAGATTTGTTCAATGGACAAATGCGAACTGTTTTTCAAGTGCCTCTCAATGACAGCGGCCCCTTCGAGCTTTCTCTGAAGGCGCATGATTGGAATTACACCACTTTGTTTGCCTTGACTGGCGGCGGAAGTTTGCTGAGCGAGTACCAGGCCGCACTGACCGGCGAAATCAATCTTGCCAGTCCTCGCGGAGGGATTTGGACATCAACTGGCAATGGAACGATTCGAAATTTCCTTTTGAAGCGTGGAAGTTTGCAATTGAAAAATCATTCGCCGATGGAAATGACGATGAATTCAGGAGTCATGGCCATTAATAATTTTCGCGTTGAAGGTGATCAAACATTTTTTGAAGCCAAAGGAAAGAATATTGCCAAAGATCAACTAAATCTGCACCTCGACGCTCAAGCGAATCTCCGCTTGTTTCAAATTTTTCTACCCTTTCTCGAAGAACTTGGCGGTCAGGTCAGTCTCAATGCGGATGTCTCAGGTCCTCTTTTAAAACCAGAGATTTTAGGCAGCGCCAATGTCCGCAGCGCCTTTGTTAAGATCAAGGGCTTCCCGCATCCACTGGAGAAAACTCAAGGAGAAATTCAATTTTCCCAGTCCAAGATTTTAATCACCGGCTTCTTAGGAAATCTGGCCGGTGGAAGTTTTGAAGGTGATGGTTCTATTTTAATTCAGGGGCCGAAAGACTTGCCAACTCGCATCCGAGCTCACTTGGACAATGTGAATTTTAACATTCCTGACCGTGTGCGGACCAGTGGCGACGCAGAAATTATTTTTTCAGGCAATTGGTTTCCTTTTACTTTGTCAGGAACCTATCATGTCTTGAATGGCTTTATGGATAAAGAGCTTCCAGAGGACTCGGCCAACGGAAATCTGAAACAAAGCTCTTATCTCCCCAAACTTGTTCTGCAGGGAGCTTTTGAACCTCTGCTTTTGGATTTGAATGTCCTGCTTGAAAAGCCATTGCAGGTCAAAAATTCTTTGCTCGAAGGCGCAGTCGGTGGAACGATTAAAATTTCAGGCACTCCTTCGCAAATCGAATTGGGTGGACAATTGATTGCTGAGAAAGGGTCCAAAGCTATTTTTCGCGATAAGATTTTTGAAATTCAAAGCGCTAACGTCAGGTTCAACTCTCCGGGTGAAATCAATCCGGAGCTTTACGTCACGGCTCGCTCGCGAATTTCTGAATACGACGTCAGCATGCTCATCCAAGGGAACGCAAAAAATCCAGCTGTCAAATTATCCAGTGTGCCACCTTTGGGAGATCAAGATATCGTATCGCTCATCGCACTGGGTGTGACGAGCCAAAATCTCGACAAGCAAAGCTTGGGAGCTAAGGAGAACAAAGATTCAGCGGCCAATGGAGCGATGGCCTCGATTTTCTCGCAATTTGAACCAGTTAAAAAGCTGCAAAAAACCACAGGTGTACAAATTCAAGTTTCCAATTCTTACGATGACACCCGCAATCTTTCCGTGCAGCGTGTGACGATTTCTAAAAATATTTCTGAAAGAGTCAAAGCCGCAGCTTCACAAATGTCCTCGAAGGCTTCCCAATCCAACGAATACACTTTGCAATATCACATCACTGACAATGTTTCTGCCATCGGTCGCTATGAAGACCGAAAACCGAATGAAAATGCCAGCTCACTGGAAACGACCAATCGAGAAAACCAAAGCATCCTGGGATTGGATCTCGAATTTAAAAAGGAATTTAAATGATTCCTTCGAAATCTCTCGTCACATTTTTTTTCATTTTGAGTTTGAGCTCGGCGGTTTGGGCTCAATCCTCGCCGCTCAAACGCTCAATCGATATCAGCAGCCTCACCGAAACTTTGCAGGAAGAAGTTAAAAAGCAGTTGCCTGTTTTCAAAACAGATCACTTCTGTTTGAGTGACCTCGACAATTTGATTCGCTTTTTAGCTTCGCAGGAACAATACGATTCGGTACAAATTTTATCTGAAGTTCAAAATGAAACGGAAATTTTTCATCTCAATATTGGACGCACTCGACGGGTCTCGGCTCTTAAGATCAAAGGCTCTAAATACTTTTCCGAAAGTGAAATCCGAAATGACCTTGGCATTTTGGAGAAGTCGGTTTTTGATCAGCAACTTTTGATCGAGGCCGCCGATCGAATTCGAAGACTTTACAAAGAGCAGGGCTTTCGAAACACAGTGATTGATCTTGAATTCGCTCGCTTGTCCGTGACGGATATCGAGGTGACTTTAAAAATCAACGAAGGTCAGCAAACTAAAACCAGAGAAATCGAATTGAAAGCAAATAATGCTGAATTCAAGGAAAGCATCGAACGAATTCTGAGAAAAAAACTAAAAGACGAACCTTTAACGGACAATCGCCTTTCAACCATTCGCAAAGATTTGAGAGAGATTTTTTCAGAGAAAAGATATCTCAAGGCTGAGCTATTGGGGCCAGAAACACAACTCAGTACCGATGAATCGCGGGCGAAATTGATCTTCACAGTCCCGAACTCAGATGAATATTTTTTTGATTTCAATGGAGCGCTTCAAAAGTCTCCCAACTCGATCGAAAATGCTTTGGATCTAGATCACTTTTTCACTGCCAACCCAAATGCTGGTGCTGAGCTTGCAACAAAAGTGCGAGCTTTTTACTTGAGCGAAGGCTATGCACGAGCCGAAGTCAGTGGAGAAGAAGTCGAAGGTTCTCGAGCCCATCAGCAAAAAATCATTTTCAATATTCGCGAGGGCCCTCGTATTCATCTTCGAGAAATTCATATGCTGGGCCACTTCTCCTTACCAGAAAAATTTTATGTTGAATTTATTCTTGACCATGCAACGGATTTGATTGGCAAAGGTTACTACAACCGAGAGGGAGTCGAAGCGGGATTGAGAAATCTTGTGATCGATCGCCAGAATCAAGGATTTTTGCGAGCAAAAATTGTCAGCACAAAAGCCACAGCGCAAGGGCCCGATAAAGACCAAATGGTTTTGACAGTCAATTTGGATGAAGGCCCTCTAACGATTTTGCAGACCCTGCAGTTTGACGGAAATTCTTCTTTCAGCTCGGCTCAACTTCTTTCGACGCTTGGATTGAAAACCCAAGAGCCTTTGAGGTCGAATCAACTGGACGATTCCTTGATCAAAATTAAAGATTTTTATCACAACTCAGGATTTCTTGAAATGCGACTGATCAACGAAAAGGAAGATCTGGTTCGCTACAATTCGGATAGCACTTTGGCTGATGTCCACTTTCAAATCTATGAAGGTCCCAAAGTGATCGTCGGCTCGATTTTGCTCGAGGGAAACTCTCTGACCAAAGATTATGTCATATTCAAGGAGCTCGATTTCAAAGCAGGCGACGTGCTGACTCCTCAACTGATTGAAGAATCCACTCGGCGACTTCAGCGATTGGGACATTTCAACTCGGTCGAAATCAAAACACTAGAAGAGAAAACTCAGATCTCTGTGCGCCTTGCCGACACACATGATGTCGGGGGTGATGTCGGCGTGCTCGCAGGCGAAGAGCCGCCCGGTG
>JAYUCD010000202.1:0-4944 GCA_043740515.1 Bdellovibrio sp.
TCAGCAAATTTCCTAGAACAAATTTAGATTTGTCCAAGAATCTTGCAACTGACGCAATCAATCTGAGCAAAACTGAGCCTGAAAGCGAAACCAACTTTACGTCGATCTATTCCTTCGTTGCAGCTCGCTCCTTGATCTTACGTGGATTGCAGCTCGGTGGAACAAATCTATCGCTGAAAGATCGAGCCGAGTCGATCATCAACGTCACGAAAACTTTCACAAAGAATTCAGATCTTGTGAGCTTTTTTGAAACGACCAAAGCTCTGCGTGCCCAAGGCACATGGAACGCGAAACCGGTCGATGCGCAGATTCCAATTTATCGCTCGACCTTTTTGCCCGGGTCTCTCTTTTCGCAAATCTTCGTTCCGGTGCTCGCATCAAGCTCACAAAAGCCAGGAATTCTGGTCGATAACAGTCAGATCTTTTCGAATTCGATCTTGGTTTACACGCTTGAGAATGATGGCAGACTTTCCAATCAGATTCAGCGATCACTGGATGCTCCTGCAAATTGCAAACTGCGCCGGGTTCCGATGCTGTCTGAAAAGAATTCGTCACGTCTCGCCTTTGTTTGCCAAGAGGGAGAGCAACTGGAGCTACGCCTGGTCGATTTGCAATGAGGCGCTACGCATTTTTTGACACGATCCGAGGGGTGGCCATGGTTCTCATGGCCCTTTACCATTTCTCCTTTGATCTCAATCAGTTCGGCATCATCCATGAGAATATGAATCATGATCCCTTCTGGCTCAATTTTAGAGCAGTGATCATGACTCTGTTTCTAAGTCTCGTCGGAATCAGTTTCCAATTCGCCAGAACAGAATACAAAAATAAAAATTATCAGAAGCGTCTGCTGAAGATTTTCGTCTGCGCCTTACTGATTTCCATCGCCACATATTTTGTCGATTCAAGAACCTGGATTTTCTTTGGCATTCTTCATCTGATTTTTTTTGCAAGTCTCCTTGGCCCAATTCTCAATCGCTTTCCACTGATTTCTTTTCTCGCCGGCTTCGCTGCTATCCTGCTACCAATTTTTTATCAAAATATTTTTTTCATGCGACCCATTTGGAATTTGAGCGGCCTTTCGCCGATCAAACCCTTAACCGAAGACTTTGCACCGATTTTCCCATGGCTAGGTGTGGTTGGAATTGGCGTAGGCATTGGCGCCTGGTTCATCAAGCAAAAGCTCAACTTCGGTTTTGATCGAGAAATTCACTTGCTGACTTGGCTAGGACAAAATTCACTGGTTTTTTATATGACTCACCAGCTGATTTTGTTTCCGCTTGCGTGGCTTATCAGTCGGGTTTGAAATTTGAGACCAGTTATTACACAGATCACATCTGAGCTTTGATTGTCTTCAGTAGAATCTGCGCCGCCTCAACTTGTGCTTTCATTTGCTTGAGTGGACCTTGTTGGTAATCGTGCAAGCTCTTTTCCATCTTTGAGCGTCGCTGTTGCCAGTCTTTTCGCTCTTCGTCGCTGGTTTCCGGGTCTTGATTGAAGCCTTCAGTGACGATCAGATCATCTAAGGCATAAATATTTTCGATCAGAGAGTTGCTGCGAATGGCAAGGCCTTGGGCGTAGCCATTGATCCCCTCGTTGGCTCGCTTTAAATTGAGGTATTTGGACTTTGTGTCCACCAAGGTACGGAGCAAAGCAGTTTCGACGACGATTTCTTCGGAGGCGATTTGCCCTTGACCGCTGTTCACAGTGGCGGCGTATTCTTCAGCGATGCTTTTGATTTCATCACGCCATTGTTTAGACACCAACAAGCTATTGTCTAACATCACTTTACGAGTTTTGAAATTGAACCGAGTCAATACGGCATTGCCTTCGGCTTGTGCCTTGGAGAGCTCTGCGGTTTGTTGATGGTTTTGTGATTCGAAAAGGTGATGTGAGAATTCATGCAGCACAGTCATCGGCAAAGCATCATCAGCAATCAAAATAACGTTTGTTTTGGCTCCGTGGATTTCAGACTGAGTGCTAAAAAGGGCGGACTGAGGACCGACATCGGAAACCTTATCAAGCAAGTCAGGAAATTCGCCAACTGGCGCCTCGAGAAGAAAACTAAAATAGCGAATCGCTTTGGCATCGCTTGAGCCAGGAACTTTGTAGATCCGCACCCGAACACTCTCCATGGCTTTGACCATTTCACTCAGATTTTCTTGCTGCCCCAAGGTCTCTAGAATGGTCAGATCAGCCGTTCGCCCGTAGACAGTGGTGGCCAGAGTTTTGGCAAATGCTTGCCCCGCGGCTAGGGTCAAACAAGCGATCAGGGATAAGCTTAAAAACTTGGCTGTTGGACGAAACAATCGTGACTCCTCAGATGGGGTTCAGACCTGCTTTCTTCAGAGCAAGTCCCACGCCATCCTCAGATCTTTTAAATCGAAGTAGTCCCCCGATTGGCTTCTGAAAAGTCAGTGGAATTTGTACAATCCTGCATTTTTTCCAAATCGCTCTGTCGCTCCTCGCTTAAAAATAGCCTCGATTCTGGAGAAGCTCTTTGAGATAAAAGTTTTATGTTTAGCAAATTAGCCTTTGTTTAGACCGTCATTTTTTATTTTTACAAATCTTTTGCAGATTGAAGCTGACAAGCCTAGACTAGTAGTGCTGCCCCAAGGAGTCTTATGGAAAATCTGAAACTTGCTCAGTATTTAAGTTTAAAACGAGAAAGGGTCGGCATTAGGCAAAAAGAAGTGGCTGATCAATTGGGGTACAAGACTTCTCAGTTCGTTTCGAATTGGGAACGCGGGCACAGCGTTCCACCTTTGAATGCACTGAAAAAAATTTTCAAAATGTACAAAATCAAATTGGATGAGCTGTTTGAGCACGTTTTGAACGCAAGTATTTATCTTAGTGAGCAAACGATCTGAAAACAGTTCCTCCAAATCAAAAAACGAAAATAAATTTGCCCCGATGATCCCGTCATCACTCAGCCTGAAAATCAGGCAGTCGGTTTGTTCCTCGTCATATGCAAGCCCTCATTAAAAATATTGTTAAATAAACAAATAGCTATGTATATTTTCAAAAACTGGTTGTGTTCAAATGGTTTTTGTTTGATACAGGCACAAGCAAAGCCTGAATCTCTCACTTGACGGAGGCCCCTTGTTTCAATATTCATTGCCTCATGTCGGCCACAACAATCCAGAACCAGAGTATCGAGAAGTAAGAGAATCCAATCCCGAGCAGGCGGCGCTGAAAAGAGCTTTGAGCGACTATCAAATTTTAACAAGCCTGCATGAGAAGCCTTGTGATGACTTGAGGCATGTTGTGGCTCGCAGTTGCGATTGCTTTTTTGCGGCTGTCTGCTTCCTGGATGCAGATCAAGTTTGGATCAAGTCCACCCTGTGCCCAGAGATAAGGCAACTTTCTCGGCAAGAAGCCTTTGCAAATCAGGTGGCCGTCGAAAACGGGTTTATCTCCCTGAGCGCCGCTCAGTTTTCCGAGATTGAGCTTGGAAACGAACTCTCAGAGCTGAAATTTTTCGCTGGGGCACCGATCACGGTTAGTGGTGGCCTGGCTGTTGGCGCTCTGATAGTGGCCGATCGGACTCAGCGAGATCTAAGTGATGTTCAAGTCGAATCCTTGAAGGCCATCGCGCGAACTCTTTCTGCTCTATTGGAAAGTCGCAAGGATTCGCTTGAATTGATCAAGGCTCATCAAATTGAAACCGAAATAAACAAGCGCTTGCTGCACGCCAATCAAGTGATCACATTGGCCGAAATGGCTGGAGGGATTGCCCATGAAATCAATAATCCCTTGGCTATCTTGCAAATTACATTGGAAGGCGCTCGACAATCGTTGAATCAGCTCTCAATTTCAGATGCCCGCCTTCACAAATTTATTCTTTCGATGGAAAATTCGGTTCATCGAATCACTAAGATCACGAAGTCATTATGTCGTTACTGCCGTGACACGACATCGGATCCTCCGACCGCCAATAAGCTTTTGGAAATTTGGGAAATGACCTATCCTTTTTGCAAGGATCAACTTCACGAAAAAAGTATTATGTTAAAGTTAGGTCTTTCAGACTTGAATCTCACTTTGAATTGCGATGCTGTGCAAATTTCTCAGGTGATTTTAAATCTGATTAAAAATTCAAGCGATGCCATCGAGCACTTGAACGAAAAATGGATCCATCTCTCGGCAGCTGAAGAGGGACCTTGGATTCACATTTCAGTATCCAACAGTGGTCCAAAAATCTCTGATGCTCTTTGTGAACAAATCTTCTCTCCCTTTTTCACGACGAAAGCGCTTGGCAAAGGATCAGGTCTTGGGCTGGGAATTTGCAAAAGAATTCTCGAGGATCACGGCGGCTTATTAAAATTAGATATGAGCGCAGAAAACACTCGCTTCTTAATTATTTTGCCGAAAGTTCAACCTAGCCAATCTTGAGACTTCGCTGACGACTTCCTCGCTTCTAAGGATTGGAGCTTATTTGCAGTCTGCCAGCACCCGATCTGGCAATTGAGACTCCCTGACATGAATAAATAGAAAGCCGCGAACCTGGGTTGAAACCGACTCGATCAGAGTAAGATGGCAGATATTTTTCTCTGGATCCGGATTGAAACTTTTGCTCAATTCAATTTTAAAAAGGGCCTGATCAACGGCTGGCTTATTTTGGATAATTTGACCCACCGTCTGAGCTTCGTAAGTGGCTAAGCAGGGCGCGTCTTCGCTTTCATTTCGATGATTCATCAAAGTCTCCGCCGCCAATTCAGGAACCAGAATTTTAACCAAAAATGTTTGCCCGTAGCCAAGGTTGGTTTTGACGACTTTTGTCTTAGAAATATCCACTGGCAAAGTTACAGTCCGAGAAAAAAGAATTTCCGAGCTCTGAGCATAAGCCAGAGAGCTTCCTAACAAACACAATATAACTAACTTTATTTTCATAATGCCTCCTGATGCACATTCTTAGCGGCCAATCATCATAAAGTAAATTTGACATTT